>NZ_CAXTGZ010000091.1:0-15541 GCF_964243625.1 uncultured Caballeronia sp. | reverse complement strand
GTGGCTTGTGACCACCAGCCCGAAAGCTTTCGCAGCCACTTCTCGGGTATTGGAAGCTACTCCCACGGTGCTTATTACGCCAGGACTGCATCCTGAAATAGCACACGAGCGCGCTTCCGAACTTGAATTACTGCTGGAACAGATGGCGGCTGTTCTTGCCGTTGGAGAAGTGGGTCTTGACGGCTCGCCCCGATACAAACCACACTTAGAAACACAGCGACGCATCTTTAACGCTGTCGTGCGGCGTTGTGCGGACTTAGGTGGCCGTACTCTAAGCATTCACTCTCGACAGGCAGTCGCAAACGTTCTGGCCGAACTAGAGCGTCACCCGGAATATGGTACAGCCGTTTTACATTGGTTCTCTGGAACACTCTCTGAATTGGCTACAGCGGCTGCCCAAGGCTGCTGGTTCAGCATTGGGCCAGCCATGTTTGAATCCACAAACGGACGCTCTCTCGCGGCCAATATGCCGCGCGACAGGGTCGTCCCAGAAAGTGATGGCCCGTTCACGAAGGTGGCGGGAGAACCAGTCATGCCGTGGAGCGCGAATGATACAGCCAGGAGCCTGAGTAAATTGTGGGGATTGTCGTTTGAAGATACGGTGGAGACACTCAATCGCAATGGGAGGCAACTGCTCCGAATAATGGGCTTAGACACCCTGACATGAGGTGGCCCTGGTCTACTGTATTTATGTTTTATTCCCGGCCGATCGCCACATCATTTTTTAGCGGCACGATGTTGGGAAACTTTTAGAACAGGAAACGGCGTATACCGGGATCTGCGGACAGCGTTTGCTTAACGACGCCGGGCCAGATCCCAAGCTTGCGTTTGCAGAAGTTATTCTGCCATCATTTTTTGGCAATAGACGTAAGATAAATTGTCGGCGAAACGTCTACTCCCACCGGTCAAATCGCGACATGTTCTACATGTCAACGCTGCTCACCCCAAAATGGCATCATTGAAACACTAATGCCGACAAACTGTCAGCACTCAGCCAGATAGAAAGCAATGGACAACGCATTTGCAGTATTAATTGGTGTAATTGCTGCTTCGGTCGGCACCCTCATTTCGTCGGCAATCTCGTCGTGGACACAGACACGGGTCGCAAAGATTGGCGCGGAGAAGGACATATCCGTCCATATTTCCAAACTCTTGGATGCAAGACTCGTTAGCGAAGCTGCCTCGGAACGTGCCAAACTCGAACAACTTCATCTAATCCTTTCCCGAATTGCGTTCGAAAACTCTCAAACCTGTAGCTTTATTGACTCAGCTAGTGGACTTGAACTCAATGCGTTTCGCCAGCGATATCGAGATAATTGCATTCGCATGGACGAAGCTAGCGCAATAGTCGACATGCACTATCCTGAACTATACGAGTGGTTGAACAAAATACAGAATCAAACCAATATGTTCTGGGGATATCAAGAAGGAGTTTTGGAGACGGATAACAAAAATAACCCAGAAGGCTGGCAAATGAACATGTCCAAGGTTCTAACAGCTTCACATGAGGTGAATAAAAATGTTTACCACGTTCAGCGCCAAATAAGAGACCGCTTCCACGCTATAAAGATTTCATTAAAAAGCATCGACATGGGAACACCTACCGGTTGATAGAGAGCCAAGGACATACATCCTTAACCTACCATCGGTCGCGTCGCTCAGTCGAATTTTCGGGAGTCAATTGATAGACTCGGCGACTCATTCATATTGCTAAGATAGCAAGGCAGGGACAACTGCTACATATCGAAACACGTCACTGGCTTCTTCCAGGTCCACCATGACGGACCGGCGCAGTGCGCCCGTGGTGTAAAAAATTGCCAAACGACGCATAAATACTTTTATCGCGATGTACCCACTATATCTTCCATCGTCGGCAACAGGATAGAAAAATTTAGCCCCAGCTAATTTATAGCTAGGGCTAGAACTAGATGCGCTTCGAATGAATCGATAGCTTGATTAACTGGCGACTACCACCTTACTCCTTCACCGTCCCCAACGCCGCATTCAACGTCTTACTCGGCCGCATAACCGCCCCAAGCTTCTCAACATCAGGCCAGTAATACCCACCGATATCAGCCGCATGTCCCTGCACAGCAGCCAGCTCGGCAACGATCGTAGCTTCATCCTCGGTCAAACGCTTTGCCAGCGGCGCGAACAACCCGGCCAACTCAGCATCATCCGTCTGCTTGGCCAGTTCCTGCGCCCAATACATAGCCAGATAAAACTGACTACCGCGGTTATCCAGTTGCCCGGTCTTCGGCGAAGGATTCTTGTTGTTCTCAAGCAGCAACCCGGTCGCGGCATCGAGCGTCTTTGCAAGAACCTTGGCCTTCGCGTTCCCCGTCTTGATACCCAGATCTTCAAGCGACACAGCCAGCGCCAAAAACTCCCCCAACGAATCCCAACGCAGATGGTTCTCCTCAACCAACTGCTTGACATGCTTAGGCGCCGACCCACCCGCGCCCGTCTCATACATCCCGCCACCAGCCATCAACGGAACGATAGAAAGCATCTTCGCGCTGGTTCCCAGTTCCATGATCGGGAACAAGTCCGTCAGGTAATCGCGCAGAATATTGCCCGTCACCGAAATCGTATCCAGACCGCGAATCACGCGCTCAAGCGTGTAACGCATCGCACGAACCTGCGACATGATCTGAATGTCCAGACCGGTCGTATCGTGATCCTTCAAATACGTTTCGACCTTCTTGATCATCTCGGCTTCGTGCGGACGATACGGGTCCAGCCAGAAAATCGCCGGCATGCCGGAGTTGCGCGCACGCGTCACAGCGAGCTTCACCCAGTCGCGAATCGGCGCGTCCTTCACCTGGCACATACGCCAGATATCGCCCTCTTCCACGTTCTGCGTCAACAGCACTTCGCCCGTGGCGATATCGACAATGCGCGCTTCACCCGCTTCCGGCACTTCGAACGTCTTGTCGTGCGAACCGTACTCCTCAGCCTGCTGCGCCATCAAACCGACGTTCGGCACGGTGCCCATGGTGACCGGATCAAAGTTGCCGTTGGTCTTGCAGAAGTTGATGATCTCCTGATAGATACGCGCAAACGTGCTTTCCGGAATCACGGCCTTGGTGTCTTTCGGACGGCCATCGGCGCCCCACATCTTGCCGCCAATGCGGATCATCGCGGGCATGGATGCATCCACGATCACGTCGTTCGGTGCATGCAGGTTGGAGATGCCCTTGGCGGAATCGACCATTGCGAGTTCCGGACGATGCTCATGGCAAGCATGCATGTCACGGATGATTTCTTCGCGCTTGGAGCTCGGCAGGCTTTCAATCTTGTCGTACAGATTGACGAGGCCGTTGTTGACGTTGACGCCGAGTTCATCGAAGAGCTTGCCGTGCTTGGCAAACGCATCCTTGTAGAAAATCTTCACGGCGTGACCGAACACGATGGGGTGCGAGACCTTCATCATGGTGGCCTTCACGTGCAGCGACAGCATCACGCCGGTTTCACGCGCATCTTCCATCTGTTCTTCGTAGAAGTCGCACAGCGCCTTCTTGCTCATGAACATGCTGTCGATGATCTCGCCTTCCAGCAGCGACACCTTCGGCTTGAGCACAATGGTCTTGCCGCTCTTGCTGACGAGTTCCATCTTGACGTCGCGCGCATGGTCGATCGTCATGGACTTTTCGCCATGATAGAAATCGCCGTGCTTCATGTGCGCCACGTGGGTGCGCGAAGCCATGCTCCACTTGGCCATGCTGTGCGGGTTCTTGCGCGCGTAGTTCTTGACGGCGGCAGGCGCGCGGCGGTCAGAGTTGCCTTCGCGCAGCACGGGGTTCACGGCGCTGCCGAGGCACTTGGAGTAACGCTGGCGAATCAACTTCTCTGCGTCGGTCTTCGGGTCTTCGGGGAAGTCGGGGATCTTGTAGCCCTTGCCCTGCAGTTCCTTGATCGCGCCAATCAACTGATGCTGCGACGCGCTGATGTTCGGCAACTTGATGATGTTGGTTTCAGGCAGCAGCGTCAGGCGGCCGAGTTCGGCGAGGTTGTCGGGAACGCGTTGTTCTTCGGTCAGGAACTCGGGGAACTCACCCAGGATACGGCCGGCGACCGAGATGTCGCTGGTGGTGACGTTGATTCCTGCCGGCGCGGTGAACGTGCGGATGATGGGCAGAAAGGCGTTGGTCGCCAGCAGCGGAGCCTCGTCAGTCAGGGTGTAGATGATCGTGGGTTGTTGGGTGCTCATCGCTAATCCGAGAAAAGGGAAAGAGGTTGAAACGCCGCCGGCCGCGTCACAAACCGGCGTTAACCATTGAATTTTGCCTCATTTTTCTTTCGAAGGGATTTAACCGGTCTTTTTAGGTCTGGTTTTACGACCGGGAATTAACTTTCGCGTCCCGACGAGACCGGCTTGAATACTTTCTATTTCGGGATGTGGAATGCCTGCGGACGTTTTTCGGCGCGCCGCTATATGGTGAGTTGGACCCGTTCGGGCTCGTCCGGTTCGAACCAGTCGGGATTGCGCTCGGCAACGGGCTTCAGGGAGGTCAATATCTCCCGCAGGTGGGCACGCATGGCCTCCTCGGCTCCATCGGCGTCATGCGCCTTCAGCGCGCTCACAATCCGCGCGTGCTGCCTGATGATGAGCTCCAGTGGCGAGACATCGGGCAAGCTCAGGTACCGCACGCGGTCCATCTGCGCCTTGATGTCCTGGATGGTGTCCCACGCGGCCACGCAGTCTATGGATTGCGCGATCAGGAAATGAAAGCGCTCGTCGAGCGCGAGGAAGGCGGAGGTGTCGTTGACCTTGGCCGCGACTTTCTGGTCGCGCAGGTTATCGGCGAGATCTGACAGTTGCGGGTCAGTGATCGCCATTGCGGCTTTGCGCGCGACGGCGGCCTCGATGGCTTCGCGGATGAACCGGCCTTCGCGGACTCGCCTCGGCGATATCTTTTTGACGAAGGTCCCGCGCTGAGGCAAAACCTGGAGCACGCCAGATTCGACAAGTTTGATGAACGCTTCGCGAACGGGTTGCCGCGATACTTCGAACATCTCCGATACTTCTGTTTCGGACAGCGGCGTGCCGGGAACGAGCAAGCCGGAAAAGATCGCTTCCCGCAACGCGCGAAATATCTGCTTGCCGATAGGCTCGTGCGAGTCCACCTGAAGCTGGCCGCGCAAGTTGGGCAGCGCGATTCGTGGTTCAGAAGCTCGGCCGCGACCTCTGGACGATGCAACCGGTGCAATCAACGAAGACGCGGCGCCTGCGCTTTTGTTCACGCCGTTTGCCGAGGACGCGTTTGGTCGTGTGGGAGCCGACAGGACCTTTTTCATCACCATGACCCGCACCTGAACGAGGAAGTAAATAGACAACGCGCCAAACAAAAAAGCTCGGCTTGTCATCTACCATACTACCACGCGGCTGTTGCCGGATCGGACCCTCCGGCATGCATGAACCTACGATACAACCACCCGCCGCGTGCCGACACCTTTGCCGCGCGGCTCGCGGATCCATATGAGCGAACACAGCGCGCCGAGCACCGCAACGGCGCCCGCAAGCACGAACGCACTACCGTAAGCACCATGTGTGGCCTGCACGATGAACCCCGTCACCGCCGGCCCGATCACGCCGGCAAGATTCGCGAGCAGATGCACGAACCCGCCCACGCCGCCGACGTTCTCGCGGCGAACCGTATCCTGGATCACGGCCCAATAGACCGCGCCGGTCACGTACAGGAAGAAGATGGACACGGACATCAACGCAACCGCGCCCTGCATGCTTTCCACGCGTCCGGCAAAGCCCACGCACACGGCCGCTGCGCCGAGGCACACGGACAGGACCATGCGGCGCGCGAGCAAGGGCTTGCCGGTGATGCGCAGGATCATGTCGGTGATAAAACCGCCTGCGGCGAGACCAATGCTTCCGAGCACCCAAGGAATCACGGTCGCAATGCTCATGTCATGCAGCGACAGATGATGGGCTTCCATGAGGTAAGTCGGGAACCACGACAGGAAGAAGAAGAGCACGTAGTTGTAGGAGAAAAACGCGAATGCCGTCGCAAGGATGATCGGCTGCTTCAGGTAGAAACGCAGGCCGAGTTTCTCGCCCGCGGGTGCGCTTTCCATCGATGAAGCCTGCTGTTGTCCCTCGACAATCAACGCAAGTTCACTGGCCGAAACGCGCTTGTTCTGCTGCGGCCTTTCAGTGGTGGTCAACGACCACAGCACGAGCCACATGAGTCCCAGCACCATGATTGCGACGAACGCCCAGCGCCAGCCAAACCGTATTGCCAGATAACCGACTACAGGTCCCGCGAGCGCGCCGCCAAGCGGCGTTCCGGAACTGATCACGCCGATCGCGCTCGCCACTTCTCGGCGCGGAAACCAGTTGTTGACCATCTTGCTGTTGGACGAACTGAACGGCCCTTCGCCCATGCCGAACAACACGCGCAACACGATCAGCGATCCCAGGCTGCTCGCCAGCGCAGTGGCGCCGCAGAATACCGACCAGATGCCCATGGACGCGCCGAACACTTTCTTCGCGCCGATCTTGTCCGACGCCACGCCGCCAATGAAGTTGAACAGCGCATAGCCGATAAAAAAGCTGCTGAACACAATACCCATTTGCGCATGCGAAAAGTTCAGGTCCTTTTGAATGAGCGGCGCGGCAATGGAGAGCGCGGCGCGATCGAGATAGTTGATCACTCCCGCAAGAAACAGCAAACCGACTACGAACCAGCGTTGGCTCTTGAACATGGACGTCTCCTGATTTACGCCTCTATGTAATCGGGCGCTTGGCGATGCGTAGATGGGTTTTAGTCGAACTGCAGATGGACTTTCATCGACTGGTTTCGGTCATGTGCGACTTCGAACGCGCGGTTCGCGTCCGCAAGTGGGAAGACATGCGTCATCAACGGGCTCAGGTCGATCTTGCCCGTGGCGATCTCTTCGGCGGCGACCGCGTATTCATCGGTGAAACGGAACGACCCCTGATAGCGCAACTCCTTCGCCATCACGAGATTGGCCGCAACGGGCGATTGCCCCGCAGGCAGATTCCCCACCTGGATCACCGTGCCGCCGGCGCGCGCTGCACGCAGGGCGGTATCGAGTCCTGCGGGGCTGCCGGATGCCTCGATGACGACATCGAACGTGCCGCGCGACTGCGACCATGCATCGACTTGCTTTTGATCAGTGGCGAGCACGGTCTGATCCGCGCCGAGCGTCGTGGCCATCTGCAACGCCTTCTCGGCCAGATCCAGTGCAACCAGACGATGCGCCCCCGCACGCCGCGCAACCGACAACAAAATGCAGCCGATCGGCCCGCATCCGACCACGAGCACATGTGCGCCGACGAGCGAGCCCGTATGCCTCAGCGCATGCAAGGCGACGGCGAGCGGTTCGGCCATGGACGCCTGGGCGAAGCCAAGTGTGTCGGGCACGAGCACGCATTGCCGCGCGGCAACGGCAATGTACTGACGAAACATGCCCTGCATATGCGGGAACGTTGAAGCACTGCCCATGAAGCGCATGTTGAGGCAATGATTGGTCATGCCCTTCACGCAGAACCGGCACTCGCCGCAGTTGAGCCCCGGGTTCACCGCAACGCGTTGGCCGACGCGCAGGCCTGTGACGCCGGCGCCAAGCGCCGCGATCTCGCCCGCAACTTCGTGACCCAGCACGAACGGCTCACGCACCGCGAAGTCGCCGCTTTTGCCCTTGAAGTAATACGACAGATCCGACCCGCAGATACCGCCCGCGCGCACGCGAATCTGGACCTGGCCGGGTTGGGGTTGAGGGGCATCGACTTCATCGATACGCAAGCGTTTCGGTTCGTGAAGGACGGCTGCAAGCATGAGAGACTCCGTTGATATTGATGTTCGACGCGATGATTCTGCTCAGGCGATGCGGATCACCAGTTCCAGAGCGTGCCGTCCTCAAGACGTGCAACCGGCAGGTACGCCGGGTCATATGGATAGCGTGCGGCGAGTTCTTCGTCTATGTCGACGCCGTGGCCGGGTGCATCGCCGGGATGCATCGTGCCGCGCTCGAACGTCCATGCGTGCGGGAAAACATCGAGCGCTTCCGCCGGAAAACCCATGTATTCCTGCACGCCGAAGTTCGGCACCCACAAGTCGAAATGCAACGCGGCGCCCATGCAGACAGGCGACAGATCTGAAGGCCCATGACAACCCGTGCGCACCTGATAAAGCGAAGCGAAATCCGCGATGCGCTTCAGGTGGGTAATACCGCCGGCATGCGTGAGCGTCGCGCGGATGTAATCGATGAGTTGCTCTTCAATGAGCTGCTTGCAGTCCCAGATGCTGTTGAACACTTCGCCCACGGCAATCGGCGTCACGGTGTGCTCGCGGATCAGGCGGAAACCGGCCTGGTTCTCGGCAGGCGTGGGGTCTTCCATCCAGAAGAGCCGATACGGCTCGACCGACTTGCCGAGACGCGCGGCTTCGATGGGTGTGAGACGGTGATGTACATCGTGGAGCAGATGGGTATCGAAGCCGAACTTGCCGCGCACTGCCTCGAAGAGTTTCGGCACGAAGTCGAGATACTTTTCCGATGACCACGTCTGCTCTTCCACCACGCCTTTGGTCGCGGGTTCATACATGCCCGAGCCTTTCGATACGCCGTAAACCGACCGCATGTTCGGCACGCCGCACTGAATGCGGATAGCCTGGTAGCCCTGCTCTACATGGTCCGCATAGCGGTCGAGCGCTTCGGGAATATCGCGGCCTGTTGCGTGTCCGTACACCATCACGCTTTCACGCGATGCGCCGCCGAGCAGCTTGTACAGCGGCAGGTTCGCGACCTTGCCGAGAATGTCCCACAGCGCGACATCCACCGCTGCAATGGCGGTCATGGTCACCGGACCGCGCCGCCAGTAAGCGCCCTTGTATAAAAGCTGCCACATATCTTCGATACGACCCGGATCACGCCCGATCAGCATCGGGCAAACGTGATCCTTCAGGTAAGACGCCACGGCCAGTTCGCGGCCATTCAACGTGGCGTCGCCAATGCCGTAGACCCCTTCGTCCGTCACTACTTTCAATGTGACGAAATTGCGGCCCGGACATGTGACGATGACGTCGGCACGGACAATTTTCATGGGGCTTTCCTTGAGATTCTATCGTTGGAAATGATGCTACCATACAAGTAGACGCAGACGTCAATCAAGGGTTTTCCCGGCTAGGGGTTATCAAATGAACGCTAAATCAAGGCTGTGTCGCGATGCGCTGGCATCGCTCAAGGAGAGTCATGTGCTTGGACAGGGGTGGCGGGAGCCATCCATTGGCATCGTGCATCTGGGCATCGGCAATTTTCATCGGGCGCACGAGGCCGTCTATACGGAAGAAGCCATGCTCGCCGCCGGTGGCGACTGGGGGATATGCGGCGTCACTTTGCAGGGCGACCTCACCAAGCGCGACGCATTGATGGCGCAAGACGGTTTATATAGCGTGGTGGAACGCGGACCTGATGGTGTGAAAACGACCGTCGTGCGTGCGTTGCGTGAAGTGCTTGCCATGCCGCACGATCGCATTCGCCTGTTCGAATTGCTCGCCAATACCAACGTTCGCATCGTCTCGCTGACCGTGACGGAGAAGGGATATTGCCGCGATCCGACATCCGGCGACGTAGACCTGGCGCACCCCGGCGTCGCGCATGATCTTCACAACCCCGACGAGCCAGGCACCGTCCCGGGTATCCTCGTCACCGCTCTGCGTGCGCGGCGTGACGCGGGCGCAGCACCGTTCACCGTGCTTTCGTGCGACAACCTCTCGCACAACGGCGCAGCCTTGCGGCAAGTCGTCTGCTCATATGCAAGCGCACTCGATACAAACCTCGCCGCATGGATCGAACGCGAGGTGGCGTTTCCATCCACGATGGTGGACCGCATCGTCCCTTCCACAACGGATGCTGATCGCGATGCCGCATTGAGCGCACTGGGCTTGCGCGACGACGCGCCGGTCCCGTGCGAACCGTTCCGCCAATGGGTGATCGAAGATCGCTTTCCAGCTGGGCGGCCCGCTTGGGACCGCGTTGGCGCGCGGTTGGTGAATGACGTCATGCCTTTCGAGCTCGCCAAGCTGCGCCTGCTGAACGCCACGCATTCCACGCTTGCTTATCTCTCCATGCTTGGCGGTTTTGCGACTATCGATGAAGCCATGTCTTTCCCGCCTGTGCGAACGCTGATTCACGCGATGATGACGCATGAGATCGCACCCACGCTAACCGTTCCGCGCACTTTCGATCTGATGGCGTATCGCGATGCGTTGATAGAACGTTATTCGAATCCGGCGCTCAAGCATCGCTGTGCGCAGATCGCGATGGATGGAAGTCAGAAGATCCCGCCGCGCTTGCTCGGGACGATTTCAGCGCGATTGGCACGAGGTGAATCGATCGCGCGACTCGCCCTTGGCGTGGCAGCGTGGTTCGTATTCTTGCGCGGCCGCGCCGACGATGGTTCCACGTTTTCGATCAATGATCCGATGGCTGCAAAGCTCACATCGCTCGTGGAAAGCGCTGGCAATACGCCGGAAGAACTTGTCGATGCCATGCTTGGATGCCGCGAAGTATTCGACGCCGAGCTGGCATCGAGTAAAACCTTTCGTCATGAGCTGATTGCGGCGGTCGTGCAATTGAACAAGGGGGCAAGAGCCGCGATTGAGCACGCGGCCCTGCAGCCATAAAGCCGCTCAAGGCTGGCGATGAACCCCGAACGGGTCTTATTTCACATCGAATGGGTAATCGCCATGCGTTCTATGTCCATCGTCCGCTACCGCCGCCCAATGCACGATGTAGTGCCCCGGCGGCAGAACCGGCAGCGCGACGGTAGCGACCGTCGGCTGTTGGGCATCGACTATCGATTTCGCGGTATTGACCTGCTTGCCAGCGGCGTCGGTGACGGTAAGCACGGTGAACGCCGGTTCCAGCGGCCCATCAAACGTGATCTTCACCTGCGCGGGCGACTCCACTGAAGCCCCCGCTCCCGGCTCCTGCTTTTGCGGGAACACATGCGCGAATGCGGTGGCGGCGAACAGCAGTCCGGCGGCGAGTGTGATTGAAAATCTGGTTTTCATCGGGGATATCCTCGTTACTGGAACAGCGGCTTGCCGATGGTGTTCGGCGCGACGTCATCGAAGAAAATATGGGCCTGGACCAGAATGCCTATATGCGATCCGCTCGCCCGGTTGATCGGGATCTGCGCCTCCACGCCGAACTGTCCATAGCGGTTGATCCAGATAAAACCCGGGTTCACGGTGCCGGTGGTCTGCCCCTGGCTGCGTGACAATGGAACTTCAACCAGCGGGACGATATTCGACAGCGGTTGCGGCAAACCGAGGTCATGGACGTGCTGCTGCAAGTACGGCAGGCTGTATTGAACGGTGAAGCCGTAATTGAACGCATTCGGCTGGCCGGCGCCCGTGGTCAGCGCGGGACCGGCTTCGCCGGTGATGGCGATCGGGCGCAGGTAGGCGAGCGAATCGGGGAGATCGCCCATGCCCTTGCCTGCAAAGATGGTCGGCGAAAGCGTCGAGAAGCTGTCGGCTATGGCGTGGCTTCCTGTGCCGCCAATCTCGGCATCGAGGCCAACCGATGTCATGAACTCGTGTGCGTCGTTCACGTAGAGCAGGTACTTCACGCCGACATCGAGGTTATCGAATCCGCGCGCCTTTGCGTTGTTCTGCATCACATACGTCTCGCCCACCGATACCGCCAACCGTGGCGTAATGAGCTTGTCGTATTCAGCATCGAAGGTATTGATGCTTTGATCGCCGTTGTCTCCCGGTACGCGTTGATGGCCGTACTGGAAATTGGCTTCATCGCCGACACCGGGGTCGTCTACTGACAGGGTTGATGGAAAGACTCGGTCGCCCGCAACCGCATGTGCGTGGGCTGGAGATGGAATCAGGAAGCAGGCGGTAGCGGCAGTCGAAAGAATCGACGACGCAAGCAGCGGCGCCGCGCTGCGCGTTGAAAAGGTTCGCATGGTGATCCGTTTGGTCTGGTGACAGGTCGTCGTCAAGCCGTCGCACGCCGTTGATACGGCGTGCGACCCGGCTATGTATTTGTGGAATCAGATCAGGACAAAACGGGTGGCGCGCGAGGCTGGACGAAGGTGTAAGGCTCGACGCGCACGACACTTTCGAAGCGCGTGGCAACTTGATGTTGTGTCAGCCGGATCGTGGTGGCGAACAGTGCCTGCACAGTCGGCACGGCGGGCATGTGAGCGAGCAAGCTGCAGTATGCGCAGTCCTGGCCGGCGGACATTTGGGTGTGTTTATCGGCGTCCGGCTTGCCTTCGGCCGATGCACCCTGCATGGACGGCATTGAACAATGCTCGTCCTGCATGCCATCGCCTGGATGATTTGCCGCCAGGCTGTGAGAAACCGTTGGCGCAAGCGTTGCCATGAGGATCGCAAGCAATCCCAGCAGGCTGCCAATCTTTCGATAAAAACGGCTCAACATGTCGCGCCCGGTTATCCGCCGATGGTCTGCGCGGATTATGACATGCGGCTATGGGTCACGGCTGGGGATGATCCCGCCGAAAAAGCGCCCATTCATCGATGGTGGTGCCGTCGGGCAAGTGACAGACGCTTGATTGGTTGCCGGCGGCATCCTTGCGTGTTTCGCGTTTTCCGCCGAGGCTGATGCAGTATCGGGAGGCGGGGTTCGCCAGGCCGACGGGGTTAGGTCTTTGCGCGTTTTCCTGCGATGCGCACGCGCTCATGGCGGTGGTCAGCACCACTGCGGCTGCAGTGTTGAGTAAAAAGATTGACTGGGAATTCATGACGATAAAACCAAACTTGTGAAAGATCGCGGCGATTATAGTCGGCGCGAAGCACACCGATACATCCGATTGAAATCAATGCCTTGCCGCGTGTTCCCAGGACTTCTCCACAGCCTTGCCAACAGAATCTGTGGATAAGTCAGTGTGGGGCAGCGTAGTAGTTCACCGGGCATCCGCTCCTCTAATGATTCCCCATCGGAAAACCTCTTTCACGACAAACCGCGATGATCGCGCTCAGTTGACTGAGGTCGGCAGGCTTCACGAGATGGTGATCGAAGCCCGCCTCGCGGGCACGCTGAAGATGCTCTTCCTCGCCGTAACCACTATGCGCAATCAGCAAGGTGTCGTGCAGTTCCGGCAGCAAACGCAAGCGCCGTGCGACCTCATACCCGTCCATCTCCGGCAGGCCGATATCGAGCAGGACAACGTCGGGGCTGAACTCGACGGCACAGCGCAAGGCGGTGGCGCCATCCCGCGCGGTCTGCACCACGTGACCATCGATACGTAACAGCGCCGCGCTGCTCTCCAGCGCATCCACATTGTCATCGACAACAAGGATGCGCATGATCCCAAACTCCGGCGCAGCATGGATCGCCGCGTGCAGCGGTTCATCCGGAACGGTGCCGCGCGGCAACGCAGGCAGGCGCACCACGAACTTGCTGCCCCGGTTGAGCCCTTCGCTAAACGCATGCACGCTGCCGTGATGCAATTCGACCAGCCGATGCACCAGCGCCAGCCCAAGCCCCAGGCCCGCCGCCTTGCGGTCGAGAGAACGCTCCGCCTGGACAAAGATGTCGAAGATCGTGGGGATCAGGTCGGCCGACATGCCAATGCCGTTGTCGGCCAGCGTCAAGAGGGCATCGTCGAAGCGCCGCTCGACGCAGATGCGGATATGGCCGCCCGGCGGCGTGTATTTGATTGCATTGCCGAGCAGGTTGATCACGACTTGCTCGATGCGCATTGCGTCCGCCGCGATCGGCAATACGTCCATAGGCAGCGCCAGCGTGACCTCGTGCCGGCAAGCCTCGAATTCCGTGCGCATGGCTTCCACCGCGCGATGCACGGTCTCGACCAGATCGATCTTCTCGGGCTTCAGAACGATGATGCCGCGCGTGATTCTAGATACATCCAGCAGATCCTCGACCAGCCGGATCTCGTGATCCAGTTATCGCTGCGCAGCCTCACGAGCGATCTTCTGCCCCTCCATGTCCGCATTGCCACTTCCCCAAACCTGCAAGCCGTTGCGAATGGCGGCAAGCGGGTTCCTCAACTCATGCGCGAGCATGGCGAGGAATTCGTCCTTCTGCTGATCGGCGGATTGGAGCCGGTCGAACGCCTGATGTTGCCGGGTCACATCGGCGATGGTCAGCAAGATGAGCGCTTGCGCCGGCCATGCAACGCGCATTGCGTTGAGTTGCATCGTGCGCAAACCGATGCCGGGAAATTCATGCGTGATCTGAAAATCGCGGACGGTCGTTTTTTGCGGAAGCAGATCCTCGAGCAGTTCCCTTAACGCGGGGATGTTCCACTGCTCGTTGCCAAGGTCATACAGCTTCGTGCCGATGGTCTGGTCCGGCGAAGTCTGGAACGTTTGATAAAAGGCGCGATTGGCAAGCGTGATCTTGAGATCCGCCTCCAGCACGAGCAACGGTTCCGACATGGTCTCGACAATGGCCTGGGCGAAATCGCGGGCACGAGCGGCCTCGTCAATGGCGCTCTTCAGCTCATGATTGCGATAACGCAGTTCGTCGTTGGTGGTCGTCAGTTCTTCGTTGACCGATTGCAGTTCTTCCTTCGCGGTCTCCAGTTCCTCATTGGTACTCTGGAATTCCTCGTTGCTCGACAGCAGCTCTTCCTCGCTGGCCCGAAGATCCTCCCGCGCGGTCTCGTGTTCCTCGAGCATGGCAAGAAGATGCCGGTGGCTGCCTTCGAGCTCGGCATCCAGCCGCGCGATTTCAATATCCTTGTCGCCGTGGCCGGTCTGAGCCAAACGTCCTGTCGCATTCCGGAAGGCCTGCCCGGCCATTTTCACCAATGATTCACGGCTGGCCCAGCGCAGCGTGGCGGCCCGTTCTGCAGGCGCCTCGAAATAGATGAGGAAAAACCGGCCGGGGACGTCGGATATCTGAACCGGATGCACCTCGAGCGCAACAGTGCGCGCCCGTCCACCGCCTGCCGCATTGTTCAGGCGCAGCCCGTGTCTCGCAATGACCGTGGCTCCAAGGCGCGCCTGCCTGACAGCCTCGTCAACAGCAAGGAAGACCTCCGGTCGCGCCAGACGCTTCAGACTGCTGGTCGGCGGACCGCTTGGATTGACGAGGAAGGCTGCGGTATCGCCGCGAAATTCGAGAATGTTCAACTCTTCATCGCACAGCACGCTTGGCGGGGTGTATCGCGCGAGCGTCATGCGATCGACTTCGCGTCGCAGCAACTCGGCGCGCGAGGCATTTTCGCGGCCGCTGACCAGGGGCGTTGCAGCGATGTTCATTTGCGGCGTCGGCCTCGTTACAGGGAGGCCCATCCGTGGTCGTCCCGGGCGCGGCTTTTTGATGTAGAGCTTGCTCGCCACACTCGGAATGACGCTGAACAGCTCAGAAGATGCGCCAACCGATTCGGATGGTCCGAGCATCAGGACACCATCGGGCGCCAATGCGTAGTGAAACAACGGCATGACGTTGCGCTGAAGCATCGGGTCGAGGTAGATCAGCAAGTTGCGGCAACTGATCAGGTCGATCCTCGAGAACGGCGGGTCGGTTGCGACGTTGTGACGGG
>NZ_CAXTGZ010000090.1:0-15686 GCF_964243625.1 uncultured Caballeronia sp. | reverse complement strand
TGGTCGGGGCGAGAGGATTTGAACCTCCGACCACCTGCACCCCATGCAGGTACGCTACCAGGCTGCGCTACGCCCCGAAAGAGGAAAAGTATATCAGAGACTTTCGAAATTTTGAACCGGCGGACTCATTTTCGAGCGAAGTTCCGAGCAATTCACTCCTGCACGAAGCAAATGGCGTTCATTCTGTCAAGGCACAATCGGCCTCCGAACAAGCGCCAGTCAATAACGCAATTCGGACTGCGTGTATTCGGACGTCTGGATCATCACGGATGGCTCGTCCTCGCTGCGGTCGCGCAGACGGAATCTCAGCGCCATGATGGCCGCAACCATGCACGGAATCACGTAAGCAATCGCGCGCTCTCCGCAGGCAGATAACGACGATAAATCGATGTAGTGCTCCTTGTCCGTCGTCGTCGCTGATGCGAAGACGAAAGTCAGAACGAAGTCCAGCACCATCGCGAGAATGGAGAAGCCAACAAAGAGCAGTGCGCCGTTCCAGACAAGCTCTCGCCGCGCGTTGTTCAACGCATTGCAGATCAGGATGGCGGCGGCCAGCAGCACGAAATTGAGGATCAACGGAAACCAGGGGAAAGTCATCACCAGCCCGACGGGGTTGTCTTGAGAGTAAAAGGTCGCTTCAACGAAACAAATTGCGAATCGGCGCGATCTTCACACGGGCGGTGACACGTTTTGAATACGATTTATCCTAGTTTTCGGGGCGGGTTTGAAGGACCCCGCGTATCGATGAAATCGTTGGTCGAAAGCGTCTCGGAGACAAAATCGATAAATGTCCGCACCTTGGTCGTCATGTACTTGCGGCTCGTGTAGACGGCGTAGACGCGTGGTGCGAAGGTCGTGTAAGCAGGAAAGAGATGCGTCAGCGCGCCCGACGCCAGATCGTGCTCCACGATCCATTTCGGCAAATAGGCGAGGCCAAGACCTGCGCGTACGAGCTGAAGCGACATGGAACTATCGTTGGTCTTCAGCACTGCGTTGTTCTTGACGGCGAATACACCGTCCGGGCCGGTGAATTCGACGCTGTCCACGCTGGTGTAGGTCGGCAAGACGATTTCATGGCGTTCGCCGAGGTCGCGTGGATGTTCCGGCTGACCACGACGCTGCAAATAATCGGGCGAACCCACGAGCACGAACGGCACCTTGCAAAGCGGGCGGACGATCATGGTCGGCGACGGTTCCGACGTCGCGCGCAAGGCCATGTCGTAACCTTCTTCGACGAGATCGACGAAGCGGTTTTCCAGCCGCAGATCGATCAGCACTTCGGGATATCGCGCACGATAAGCCACAAGGATATCGGCGAATTTCGCATTGGCGAACCAGCCCGGCGCCGTGATCTTCAGCACGCCGCGCGGTTTGTCGGTTTGTGAACCGACCGCGGATTCAGCGGCCTGCAGGATGTCCAGCGCTTCGCGGCATTGCTCGTAATAGACGCTGCCTGCTTCAGTCAGGCTCAGGTGCCGCGTGGTCCGGTTCAAGAGGCGCACGCCGAGTTGCCGCTCCAGGTTCGCGACGTGTTTGCTGGTCATCGCCGTCGAGATGTCGAGCCGCTCGGCTGCCTTCACAAAGCTGCCGGCTTCAACGACATCGCGGAACACGCGCAAGCTGGTCAATCCGTCCATGAGACTTTCCCGGCAGGAAACAAAACGCTCAGTTTAGCGGCGTTTATCGATGGAACGGGGTGTGGTCGGGCGCTTCGGCCATTCATCGAGTTCATCGTTGAAGAGCGATGCAATTACGCCGCGCAGCCACATGGTGCGGGGATCGTTGTGAAACTTCCGGTGCCAGTGCTGTTTCAGGTCGAAGTGGGGCAAGGGCAGCGGCGGCTCGGCAAGCATGATGGACGCGTGCTCCTCCACATACGCGTAGCCGATCGCGTGCGGCACGGTCGCAATCAGGTCGGTGCGCGAGAGGATGAAGGGCAGGCTCATGAAGTGCGGCGTCTCGAGCACGGCGCGGCGGCGGAGACGTTTTTTATGGAGGAAATCTTCGAGGAGTTCCTGGCTGCGGCCTTCCGCGCGCACCACGGCGTGGCCGCATTCAATGTACTGCGCGAGCGTCAGCGGTCCACGTGCGCACGGATGATCGCGCCGCATCAAACAGATGAACCGATGCGAAAAGAGCCGTTGCTGGAAGAAGTTGGCACCATCGAGATCGGGGAAATAACCGACGGCCAGATCGATTTCGCCATTTTCCAGCGCACGTTCGACCTGATCGTGTTTCAACGATACCGACCGCAAATTCGCCCGCGGCGCCGCGACCGCGAGTGTTTGCAACAATCGCGGCAAGAAGACGATTTCCCCCACATCCGACAATGCGATGGCAAAGGTATCGGTCGTCACGGCGGGATCGAAGTGCTGGGTGTCGAGCAGACCGCGCTCGATGCGGTTCAGCGCCTCGCGCGCCACGGGCACAAGGGCGAGGGCGCGCGGCGTGGGGTCCATGCCGCGCGATGTCCGCACGAACAGCGGATCGTTGAAATACGTGCGCAGCCGGCCGAGCGCGGTGCTGACACGCGGCTGGCTCACGCCGAGCCGTTCGGCTGCGCGGCTGACGTTGCGCGTCTCTTCGATGGCGACCAGATACGGGATCAGGTTCAGATCGAGGTCGTGGAGCGCGAGGTCGCCGGGTTTTAACGCCGCCATGGTTCAGCCGCGCCTCGCGACCATTTCGGACACGCGCTGCGCTGCGTCGAGGAGCGGTTCGAGGAACGCTTTCACCATGTGTTTCGCGTTCTTGCGCTGCGCGTTGCCGCTGATGTTCAGCGCGGCTATCACGCGGCCCTGGCGGTCGCGGATGGGCGCGGACATCGAAATGAGGCCTTCTTCCAGTTCCTGGTCGACGATAGCCCAGCCTTGTTTGCGCACCAGGGCAAGCGCTGCCTTGAGCGCGGTTTTATCGACGATTGTGCGGGGCGTTCGGGCTTCGAGCGCACTGGCGTCGAGAAGGGCGTCGAGTTTGTCGTCATCGAGTGACGCGAGCAGCACGCGTCCTAGTGACGTGCAGAACGCCGGCAAACGGCTGCCGATGGACAAGTTGATCGTGATGATCTTGTGCGTCGGTACGCGCAGCACGTAGACGATTTCCGTGCCGTTCAGCACGGCGGCCGAGCAGCTCTCGTGTACTTGGCCGACGAGCTCTTCCATGACCGGTTCGGCGAGATTCCAGAAGGGCATCGAGGTGAGATATGCGAAACCGAGGTCGAGGATCTTGGCCGTAAGCGTGAATTGGCGGCCGTCGGCTTCGACGTAACCGAGCGCCTGCAGTGTCAGCAAGATCCTTCGTGCGCCGGCGCGCGTGAGGCCCGATGCAGCCGCGACTTCGGACAATGTCTGCGCAGGACGCGACGCACTGAACGAACGAATCACCGACAAACCGCGTGCGAACGACTGCACGAACGCATCGCCGGGACGGGAGGCCGGGTCCGTCTCGGGCAGGTCGGTCGCCAAAGCGAGAGGATTCATTCTGAAGCCCTCCTGAAATTCGAAACTCATCGGGACAAACCCGAGGTTCATTGACAGCGCAACGAATGCGGGAATACCATGACATTTGTTCGCTAAACGAATCGATGTTCGCACAACGAACATTCAATTGCAAGCGGCGCACTTCGATTCAGTCAAAGGAAGGAACACCATGATCAACAAGATTTTCGACTCGCTGAGCTCGGCGGTGAAAGATGTTCAAGACGGCGCAATCGTGATGATCGGCGGATTCGGCACGGCGGGCATGCCCTCCGAACTTATCGATGCATTGATCGAACAGGGGGCGCGCGAACTGACCATCGTCAACAATAATGCGGGTAACGGCGAGACCGGGCTGGCCGCGCTGCTCAAAGCCAGGCGGGTGCGCAAGATCATCTGTTCGTTTCCGCGGCAAAGCGACTCGCAAGTGTTCGACGGGTTGTATCGGGCGGGAGAGATCGAGCTGGAACTCGTGCCGCAAGGCAATCTCGCGGAGCGCATTCGGGCGGCGGGCGCGGGTATCGGCGGATTCTTCACGCCGACTGCCTACGGCACGAAGCTGGCGGAGGGCAAGGAAACGCGTTTCATCGATGGCCGGCATTACGTGCTGGAGTCGCCCCTGCATGCTGACTTCGCACTGATCAAGGCGTTTAAGGGCGACCGATGGGGCAACCTGGTGTATCGGAAGACCGCGCGCAACTTCGGGCCGATCATGGCCACGGCCGCCAAAACCGCGATCGTGCAGGTCTCGCAAGTCGTGCCGCTCGGTGCGCTGGACCCCGAGGACATCGTGACGCCGGGTATCTTCGTGCAGCGCGTGATCGAAGTGCCCCAGGTTGTGCATGCTGCCGAGCTGGCGGCGTGAACACAGGACATCGACAGGACATCGACATGAAAAAACTGACTCGTGATGAAATGGCGCAGCGCGTGGCGCGCGACATTCAGGAAGGCGCCTACGTGAACCTGGGCATTGGCGTGCCGACGCTCGTTGCCAATCACCTCGCGGCGGACCGCGAAATCTTCCTGCATAGCGAAAACGGTTTGCTCGGCATGGGCCCGGCGCCGGAAAAAGGCGCGGAAGACGACGAACTGATCAACGCCGGCAAGCAGCATGTGACGCTGCTCACGGGCGGCGCGTTTTTCCACCACGCCGATTCCTTTGCGATGATGCGCGGCGGCCATCTGGACATCTGCGTGCTCGGCGCGTTCCAGGTATCGGCGAAAGGCGATCTTGCGAACTGGCACACGGGCGCGCCCGACGCGATTCCCGCTGTCGGCGGCGCAATGGATCTGGCAATCGGCGCCAAACAGGTTTATGTGATGATGGAACTGCTCACCAAGCAGGGCGAAAGCAAGCTGGTCGCCGAGTGCTCCTATCCGGTGACGGGCGTGGACTGCGTGGACCGTGTGTACACGGATCACGGCGTGTTCGATATAACGCCGAACGGATTCGTGGTGCGGGAAATCATCGAAGGCTTGTCGTTCGACGAGCTTCAAAAACTGGCGCAAGTACCTTTGACGTACGAGCCGCAAGAAGCGGCTGCGGCGCTCTCGGCGCATTGAAGGACAACTCAGGAGATGGGCATGAAAGAAGCATTCATTTGCGACGCAATCCGCACGCCGGTTGGCCGATATGGCGGTGCGCTGTCATCGGTTCGTGCCGATGATCTCGGCGCCGTGCCATTGCGCGCCTTGATGGAGCGCAACAAGGAAGTGGATTGGAGCGCCCTCGATGACCTCATCTACGGTTGTGCGAACCAGGCCGGCGAAGACAACCGGAACGTTGCAAGGATGTCGGCGTTGCTGGCCGGTCTACCTGATTCAGTGCCGGGTTCGACGATCAACCGTTTGTGCGGATCGGGCATGGATGCAATCGGCGTTGCGGCGCGCGCGATCAAATCGGGCGAAGCGGCGCTGATGGTGGCGGGTGGCGTGGAAAGCATGAGCCGTGCGCCATTCGTGCAGGGCAAGGCGACGACCGCGTTCTCGCGGCAGGCCGAGATCTACGATACGACCATTGGCTGGCGTTTCATCAATCCGCTGATGAAGAAAATGCATGGTGTCGATTCCATGCCCGAGACCGCGGAAAACGTGGCTACCGACTATAAGGTAAGCCGCGAAGATCAGGATGCCTTTGCATTGCGCAGCCAGCAGAAAGCGGCGCGCGCGCAGAAGGACGGATCGTTCGCGCAGGAAATCGTGCCGGTTTCCATCGCGCAGAAGAAAGGCGATCCGGTGCTCGTGTCGCAAGACGAGCATCCGCGCGAAACGAGTCTTGAAGCGCTCGCGAAGCTGAAAGGCGTGGTGCGGCCGGACGGCACGGTGACGGCGGGCAACGCATCGGGTGTGAACGACGGCGCCGCAGCCTTGCTTCTCGCCGACGAAGACAGCGCCAGACGTTTTGGCTTCGCGCTGCGCGCTCGCGTGCTGGGTATCGCGACGGCAGGCGTGCCGCCGCGCGTAATGGGCATCGGACCGGCGCCGGCATCGCAGAAATTGATGAAGCGCCTGGGCATGACTATCGATCAATTCGATGTGATCGAACTGAACGAGGCGTTTGCATCGCAGGGATTGGCCGTGCTGCGCTTGCTTGGGATTGCCGATGACGATCCCCGCGTCAATCCGAACGGTGGAGCGATCGCGCTCGGCCATCCGCTGGGCATGAGCGGCGCGCGGCTGGTTACGGCCGCGACTTATCAGTTGCATCGGACGGGCGGGCGCTTTGCGTTGTGCACGATGTGCATTGGCGTGGGACAGGGTATTGCGATCGCCATCGAGCGCGTGTGATGTCGTCTTCTGAGCCGACATTTGCTGCGGCCGGACGTCTGACCGATCGGATCTGCGGCACGGCCGAGATGAATGCCGTGTGGTCGGCGCGAGAGACCGTGCAGTCGATGCTCGATGTCGAGGCGGCGCTCGCCCGGGCGTCGGCCTTGCATGGCGTGATTCCAGCGGACGCGGTCGGGGCGATCGTTGCTGCATGCAATGCAGATCTGATCGATGCCGGTGCGCTGATGTCAGGCGCCGCATCCGGCGGCAACCTCGCGATTCCTTTGGTGAAGCAACTGACGGCCGCCGTCAAAATCAAAGATGCCGATGCCGCGAAGTTCGTGCATTGGGGCGCGACGAGCCAGGACATCATCGATACCGGTACGGTCCTGCAATTGCGTTCTACGTTTGACTTGCTGGAAGCCGGACTCGACGAATTGTCCGAAGCGCTCGCACTTCAAGCCGGCACATATCGAACGACGCCGATGATCGGCCGCACATGGCTTCAGCAAGCCTTGCCCATTACGCTCGGTCTGAAGTTCGCTCAGTGGCTTGACGCGCTGACGCGGCATCGCGAACGTCTCGCGCAATGCCGTGGGCGCGTGCTCGTCCTGCAATTCGGTGGTGCTGCGGGAACGCTGGCAAGTCTGCGCGACAAGGCGCCGGACGTGGCGCAGGCATTGGCCGACGACCTCAAGCTCCAGCTTCCTGCACTGCCCTGGCATACCCAGCGCGACCGGATCGCGGAGGCGGCGGCGTGTTTCGGGATGCTCATCGGTACGCTGGGGAAGATCGCCCGCGACATCTCGTTGCACATGCAGACAGAGGTCGGCGAACTCGCCGAGCCGGCCGCGGCGGGAAAGGGCGGTTCATCGACGATGCCGCACAAACGCAATCCCGTCGGCTGCGCAGCCGTTCTGAGCGCCGCGATGCGCGCGCCGAATCTGGTCGCGACCGTTTTCAGCGGCATGGTGCAGGAACATGAACGGGCGCTCGGCGGCTGGCAGGCGGAGTGGGAAGCGCTGCCGGATCTTGCCCGGTTGTCCGGCGGAGCGCTCGCGCAGATCACGGCCATCGTGTCCAATATGGAAGTGAACACAGAGCGGCTCGACGCCAATCTCGATCTCACGCACGGGTTGATCCTCGGCGAAGCGGTGATGCTTGCGCTCGGCGATCGCATCGGCCGGCTCGATGCCCACTCGCTCGTGGAGCATGCATCGAAGGAAGCGGTCGCCAAAGGCACGACGCTATACGACGTGCTTTCGAACGACACGCGCGTCACGCAACACGTGTCTTCTGTTCAATTACAAGCGCTGCTGGATCCGGCCAATTATGCGGGCCAGGCAACTGCTTTCGTCGATGCCGTCTTGAAGCGGCATCGGTCAAATCCATTCGGGAGCTTTTCGTAATGCCCTACGCCGCCGTCAACGGTATTCAATTGTTCTATCGTGTCGATGCTTCGGCCGGCAGCAACGCGCCCTGGATCGTGCTGTCGAATTCGCTTGGCAGCGATGTATCGATGTGGACGCCGCAAGTCGAAGCGCTTGCAGCGAAGTTTCGCGTGCTGCGCTACGACACGCGCGGCCATGGCCGCTCGGATGCGCCGAACGGCCCGTACACGCTCGACCAGCTTGCCGGCGATGTGATCGGCCTGCTGGATTCGCTCGGCATTGCACGCACGCACTATTGCGGCCTGTCGATGGGCGGCATCACCGGCATCGCGCTCGCCGCGCGCCACCCGGAGCGTTTCGGGCGCGTGGTGCTTTCCAACACGGCGGCGTTGATCGGGTCGGCCGCGACATGGAGCCCGCGTGCCGCAAGGGCGCGCGAGGAAGGCGGCATGTCCGCGCTCGTCGATCCCGTGCTGCAACGCTGGTTCACGGCGGGGTTCATTGCGGATCATCCGCTTCTGTTAGCGGGTATTCGCGACGTGTTTCGGCATACATCGGGCGAAGGTTACGCGGCGAATTGCGAAGCGCTGCGCGACGCCGATGCCCGTGAGGAAGCCAGGACCATCAAGGCGCCGGTACTCGTGATCGCCGGCACGCACGACCAGTCCACGACCGCGGCACAAGGGCGCGAACTGGCCGGCTCCATAGAAGGCGCGCGTTACGTTGAACTCGATGCCGCGCATTTATCGAACATTGAACGAGCCGGCGACTTTACGAAGACGCTGCTCGAGTTCCTGGGAGACTGACATGACCGAAGACGAACGTTACGAAGCAGGGCTCACCGTGCGTCGCGCCGTGCTCGGCGATGCACACGTCACGCGCTCGCTCGAAAACCGTACCGATCTCACCACGGAATTCCAGAACCTGATCACGCGGTACGCCTGGGGCGACATCTGGACTCGGCCCGGCCTGCCGCGCCATACGCGCAGCCTCCTGACCATATCGATGATGGTTGCCCTCAATCGCAGCGAAGAGCTCGCCTTGCATTTGCGGGCCGCCAAGAATAACGGCGTCACGCGCGAAGAGATCAAGGAGGTGCTGCTGCAGACGGCAATCTATTGCGGCGTGCCGGCGGCGAATTCGGCATTTCATCTGGCTCAGAAGATCTTCGATGAAGAAGACCGCCCGGCATGACTGAGCGCGTTGCACGTTGTAGTCACCAATAAAAAACACGGCAGGAGACAGACATGGCCCAGCTTGACGGCACGTTGGATGTACAGCGGTTCATCGATGAGCGGCGTTTTTCCCCGTATCAATGGATGATCCTGATTTTATGTTTCCTGATCGTGGCCGCCGATGGTTTCGATACAGCGTCCATCGGCTTTGTGGCGCCGGCACTCGTGCAGGAATGGCATCCGACCAAGGCCGCGCTCTGGCCGGTGATGAGCGCAGCGCTTTTCGGCCTTGCCATTGGTGCGCTGTTCGCCGGACCGCTCGCTGACCGGATTGGCAGAAAGCGCGTCCTGATCGGTTCGGTGCTTTCGTTCGGCATCTTCAGCGTGCTCTGCTCGTTCTCCTCTTCGCTTTCCATGCTCGCGGTCATGCGGCTCTTGACCGGCATTGGCCTCGGCGCCGCGATGCCCAACGCCACCACGCTCATGTCCGAGTATTCGCCGGCCCGCATGCGTGCTTTGATAGTCAACACGATGTTTTGTGGCTTCACCGTCGGCGCTTCCGCCGGCGGTCTGGTTGCCGCAATGATCATCCCGCATTTCGGCTGGCGCAGTGTGTTTGTGGTCGGCGGAATTCTGCCGCTGGCGCTTTCGGTCGTCCTGATCGTGCTGCCGGAATCGATCCGCTTCATGGTGCTGCGTGGCTGGCCCGTCGAGAAGATATCCGCGGTTTTGCGCCGGATGGCGCCCGAGGTCTCGCTGCATAACCTGCGTTTCGTGCTGCCCGAAGATTCGGATTCGCAAAAACGCAGTGGACTGGCCGTGGTGCTGTCCGGGCGGTTTCGCGCCGGGACGGTGCTTCTCTGGATTACTTACTTCGCGGGGCTGCTCGTCTATTACCTGTTGACGAGTTGGTTGCCGACCTTGATACGCGATACCGGCTTCACGATCCGCGAGGCGTCCATCGTGACGGCGCTGTTTCCGCTTGGCGGAGGTATCGGCGCCATTGGTGTCGGCTGGCTGATGGATCGGTTCGAGCCGCACAGGGTCATTGCCGTTACTTATGTGCTGACCGGATTCTTCGTGTGGCTGGTCGGGCAGCAATCGGCGAGCATCATGTGGCTCGGTGCGCTGACGTTCGTGGCCGGTGTCTGCATGAACGGCGCGCAGTCCTCGCTGCCGGTACTTGCTGCGGCGTTTTACCCGACCAGCGGACGTGCGACCGGCGTTGCCTGGATGCTGGGCGTCGGTCGCTTTGGCGGAATCCTCGGGGCGTCGACGGGCGGCTTCCTTCTTCAAGCCGGCGTAGGGTTCAGCACCATCTTCGGACTGCTCGCGGTGCCGTCGCTGATCGCGGCGGCTGCGCTGATGATCAAGCGCGGCGTCTCGCGAAGCGCTCAGGTGGAAATGAAAGGGCGGCCTCTATAGATGATGTCTTGACGGGACCGTGGGTCGCAAAGCGGCGGCGTTGGAAACAACGTCGCCGCTTTTGCGTTGGGCTCCTGATTTTGATCGGTGACGTGCGCCTGATCAAGGCTTCAGGAAATAGCGCGATAAGGATAAAGAAGGTGCTCATGCCCCACCGGGATGAACGTCTTCATGATGCTTAAAAAACACAAATATGCTTGATTGAAGCGGTTTAACTATATCGAATGGCCTGGTTTCGGCCGTTTTAAGAGTTTACTGATGGGGGAAATTTATCTTGATCTGTCACAGTGTCACACGAGCGTGCAACGGCTTTTTCGCATGCAGATACGGGCACTGATCGATGACCGGTCGCATGCGCGCGCACGCTCAGTCAATGCAATCCGAGTGCGCATACGCGTGTCTCAAGACCTGAGAGAACCCAAAAAAATGAACAAGACCCAGCGTGTCGTATGGAATAAACAAAGTGGTGGCGGTGCGTATCGTGGGTCTCGCGAGCGATCTTCATTCGTCAGTCGACGGATGCGGATTGGAACGGCTGCCGTGCTCACGCTAACACCGCTTTCGTTGCTGACGTTGTCGGCAACGGCGAATGCTGCGCTTGTCGATAACCTGGCTTATGCAGCGCAAGTTCGTCAGGCGCTCGGTGTTCTTTCGCCGCAAACCTTGACGGCATCGAACATGCTGGCGGCTGCCACGCCGGCGTTGGGCGCCGGGTCTGGCACATCCGGTCTTTCTCCGGACCAGATGGTTATTTCAGGACCAATCGACGGTACGAACTCGACTGGAGCGTCTGGCATGAACGCCGTTGCCGTGGGTGTGAACGCGCGCGCAACAGGCGACTACGCGGTCGCCGTCGGCTCATATGCAAATGCGGCTTTAGGCGGCGTAGCGGTGGGGAACGGCGTTTCCTCGAGCGGTGTCGAATCTACTGCGTTGGGTGTCGGTGCTCGAGCTGACTCGGATCGAAGTCTTGCAATCGGCTGGCGCACCACAGTCAATACATCCAGCGACGATTCGCTTGCAATTGGTTCGTTCACGCGAGTCACTGGCCTCGCCGCTGGTGGCATTGGCATGAGTAACTTCGTGAGCGGGTCCGGGAATTATGTCGTCGGCAATAGCAACAAGGCGCTCGGCACCGACTCGTTTGTGCTCGGCAGCAACGTCACCGCTAGAGGAAGCAATAGCGTCGTGTTGGGCGCGAGCAGCGACGGCTCATTGAGCAACGTGGTCTCTGTGGGAGATAGCGGCACGGAGCGGCGGATCGTGCATGTCGCCGGGGCGCGTGACGGTACGGATGCCGTCAACCTGAATCAACTCAAGGCGCTTGGCGCAACAACTAATACGGCGGGAGTCGCGACGAATGCATTTGTCGCATACGACAACCTGGACAAGACGACGATTGCGCTTGGCGGGACGTCGGGTCAGGCAGTACGGATCAGCAATGTCGCGGCCGGTGCGCTGAACCCGCAGAGCAGCGACGCGGTGAACGGCGCACAACTCTATGCGACCAATTCGAATGTGCATGACGTCGCCACATCGCTTGCGCAATTGACCAGTGCGGAACCGTTGAAGCTGAGCTACACGGACGAGTCCAAAGCGAACGTCATGCTCGGCGGAACGAACGGTACTGTCATCTCCAATGTGAAAGCCGGGGTGATGGATCAGGACGCGGTCAACGTGGCTCAACTGAAGAGCGCCGGCCTGATCGACGCATCGGGCAACGCGGCGGCAGCAATCACGTACGACATGAAAGCAGACGGTACGGTTGATCGGAGCAGTGCGACGCTGGGCGGGGCGGGTGCAGCCGTGCCGGTCGCGTTGCGCAACGTTGCGGCCGGAGCAGTCAAGGCGGGCAGCACGGACGCAGTGAACGGCGACCAGTTGTTCCAGACAGCGCAACTCGTCGACAGCTTGCGCAATGGTGGAGCGCTCAAATACTTCAACGCCAATACAACGCTCGTGGCGGCATCGGCGACTGGCGCCGACGCTGCCGCTATTGGGGGCAACGCGCAGGCGAGCGCCGGCAATTCGGTCGCGCTTGGTGCCAACTCTGTGGCAGATCGCACGAACACGGTGTCGGTGGGTGCGGCGGGTAATGAAAGGCAGATCACCAATGTGAGGGCGGGCACATCCGACACCGATGCAGTCAACGTCGCGCAATTGAAAAGCGCGGGTCTCGTCGACGAAACGGGCAAGGCGGAAACGGCGCTCACCTACGACAAGAATGCGAGCGGCGCTGCGGACTTCGGCAGCGTTACGCTGGGAAAAGGCATTGCCGGCGGCACCCTTCTTCATAACGTCGCGAGCGGCGTCGTTGCTACGGACGGAGTGAATCTCGGTCAGCTAAATGACGCCGTGTCACGGGTCAACAACTTCACGGCGTCAAGCACCGCGTTTTTCGCGGCCGACGGCGATGCATCGAAGGAAGCAGCCGTTGCTACGGGCAATCACGCTGTAGCGTTCGGAGCGAACGCCACAGCCACTGCTGCCAGTTCCGTGGCGCTTGGAGCGGGTTCGGTTGCGGACCGGGCGTCGTCGGTATCGGTCGGCGCACCTGGCAGTGAGCGTCAGATCACCAATGTGGCAGCCGGTACTTCCTCGACCGATGCCGTCAACCTGGATCAATTGAGCAAGTCAGCCAGTTCAACGCTCAGTCAGGCCAACAGCTACACGGATCAGCGTTTCAGCAATACCGACCAGCAAATCCGGGATCTCGATCGCAACACGCGCAAAGGTATTGCGTCCGCCTCGGCGCTCAACGTGGTCACGCCGTATCTGCCGGGACGCACGACATTGAATGCGGGTGTCGCGGCTTATCGAGGGCAGGCGGCGTTGGGCATTGGTGTATCGCGCTGGAACGACAAGGGAAACATCAACTTCAATGGTGGCGTTTCGTCCTCGGGTGGCAACAGCACCATCGTCAGGGCGGGCGTGGGTTACGTATTTGGCATCTGAGGCCGGCTTGAACAGCAGGCCACCCAGCCACCACTCGTTGCCGCAACACGTTGCAATGCGTCGCAACACGTCGCGGCGCGTAACTCCAATTCGTCGCAGGGATCTGCGACGAATGCTCAACTTGTCGAATAATGAAAAACATCAATCTCGGCGTTGCCTGTCTTTTGGTCCTGACAGGCTGCGCCAACACAGCGGTGCGCGACACACTTGGCATTCAGGATGCAACCGTATTGCAAACCGGTGCCGGCGTTCAGCAGAGTGCGCAAGCGGGAGCAGCGGTCGAGCCGTGGATCGAGCTTTATGGTCGTGTAGGCAACCCGCATGAGGCGATCGGACTCTTGCAGGCGCGACTCGACCGAATGAACGAGCGAAAGAGCACCTATATTGGATTCAAGGACCAATGCTGGATCAATGCAGCGAAAAAAGAACTTGAAGCGGGGGATCGATGGGGCTTCGTGGAAGAGTCCATCGGCGAAGCGGCGCGACTCGCAGCGGGACTGGAAGGCGCGCAACCGCTGACAGTCGATAATCCGCCACTGCGCACCGTCACGCCTTTACGTAGCGATTTGGCGGACGGCCTGCGCGCGGCGCTCGCTGATCCGCGGGTTCTGCAATGTCCGCAGGCTCAAAAGCAGATTGCGTGTGCCGAGGTCGAATTGATGCACGCGGGGCACGACGCCTGGACACGGCAGTTCGAAGCTGCCAAGGCAAAAGTCGACGAAGTACAGTCGGCGCTTGCTGATGTTCAGCTCAGCCTTCAAAGCTGCGGCATTCCTGCGGAACACGCCGATGCGCCAAGTGTTGCTTCAACTTCTGCTCCGACCGTTGTCGCGTTGCCAACCGACATGCTTTTCGCTTTCAACGGCAGCAAGGTCGAATCGATCACCGCGGACGGACGCCAGAAGCTCGACGGTGTGATCGCCGATATGAACGGCCTGAACGACGACGGCGCTGTAAAGCTGATTTCGGTTTCGGGATTTACCGATCGTTTTGGCAGCAATACCTACAACCTTCGATTATCACAGCGGCGCGCAGATGCTGTCCGGCGCTATTTGCTCGCCGGCGGTGTGAAGGCGGAAGTGAGGGCGCAGGGCTTCGGGCGAGCGTCGCCGGGTGCGCAATGCCAGATGCGTGACTGGCATGCGCTGGTCGCTTGTCTCGCGAGTGACCGGCGTGTGGAGTTGCGCTTCCAGCGTGCTGAAGCCGACAGCGGCGAAAACGCTCATGATTGAACGCTGCGACTCCCGCGTCAGGGAGTCGCAGTGCCGATGCGCTCGCCCAAGCCTAAAACGCGTAGTAAGGCCCTTGGCCCTCTGGCGTCACTTGAGCTTCGATCGCGGTGAAGACCCGTCTGCCGTAAAAGAAAGGCAAGCCCCAATCGAAGTAGCCGTTGGCGGGACCGGCTAGATTGCTGAGCGCATTATTGCCGGTCGCGAAAAGCGATAGTCCGTTGCCTACGGCAAATGTCACGCTTGTCGTCGCAGCGTTGGTGCCAGTAATGCTGGCAGTAAGATTCTGCGGCGCTGTCGGGCAAAACCACACACCGCATCCCGGCATGGAACTCAACGGGAAGAACAAACCGTTGGAACCGCTATCGATAAAGCTCGTGGCGTAGGTACTGCCCTGGAACATCGTTTTCACAAATCCGGTGACGCCGTTGCCGGGCAGAACCTGCGCGCTTTCCAATTGATTGTTCGACTGCGAGCCTATGCCGAACGTCATGGTGCCGGAAACACTCAATGCACCTGTGTCGGCCACCGCTGGCAACTCGATCAGGACGCCGTTGTTATCGGTGGCGAAATTGCTTACCGGATTGGTCACTTGCTGAGCAACGGGCAACGTCGCAGACACGCACGTTCCAGATGTGCAACTGTAGTACCAGCGAGGCAGGGCGGTGGTGGCGCAGCCGCTGCCGCAGTCGGCGGTGAACGGGCCGACGCCAAGAATGCCGTTGCTTCGCAGCGCGGTGGCTGTAAGCATGGGCAGGCCGGAGTTGCTGCAACTCGCGGGAACGGCTGGAACCGCTGGATCGGCGATGATCTGGATCGATGTCGATGCAGCCACTTCGCCCGCCAGATGGACATCGGCGGTACGCACGGAACCCCACGTGTAGCCCGAACCAAACACGGTGCAGGAAGCCGTCGGGGTGCCACCGGTTCCCGTTACAGCAGGGAGGGCCAAAGCAGGCGTGAGCGCCGAAGCAAGAATGCGCAATCCCTGCGATCCGGTATCGACCTGGATGTTGTCGATAGTCTGGCAGGTCGTCGTTCCGGGCACGCAGATCGTCACACTTGTCTGCAACATGTTGCGCGTTCCCGTTGCGATCGCCGCGACCGTGATGGGCAAGACATTCGGTGTGGTCGACTGAGCGACGGTGTTAGCTGGCGGACTCGATGCAGCCGCTGGCGCGGAAGCGGAGGTGGCGGCAGAAGCGGGCGCGGCAGCAGAAGGTGCGCTGGCAGCGGGCGCACCACTTGCAGTTGCAGGCGCGGCGG
>NZ_CAXTGZ010000089.1:0-15687 GCF_964243625.1 uncultured Caballeronia sp. | reverse complement strand
TTAAAGCACTACATTAAGTGTCGGCATGGAACTATTGTATTAGTTCGTTTTTCATGGCGACAAGATAATAAAAAACCCGCGAAGTCTTGATAGACGACGCGGGTTTTTTGAATGGTGCTTGGTGCCGGAAAGAGGAATCGAACCCCCGACCTTCGCATTACGAATGCGCTGCTCTACCGTCTGAGCTATTCCGGCATCAGAGAAACGAGATTATAAGGACCCTTCGCCGAGTTTGGCAAGACCCCTGGTCAATTCTTTTCTGCGTGATAGCGCGTGACGCGTTCGACCTCGCTTTTCGACCCGAGGAACACCGGGACGCGCTGATGCAAGCTGGTCGGAACGATATCGAGAATGCGCTGTTCGCCATCGGTCGCGGCGCCGCCCGCCTGCTCCACGATGAACGCCATTGGATTCGCTTCGTACATCAGGCGTAACTTGCCCGGACGATCCGGCGTGCGTTTGTCGGCGGGGTACATGAACACGCCGCCACGATTCAGGATGCGATGCACGTCGGCGACCATCGATGCAATCCAGCGCATGTTGAAGTCTTCCTTGCGCGGACCATCCTTGCCTTCGTTCAGTTCGTTCACATACTTCTGCACCGGCGCGTACCAGTGACGGCTGTTCGACGCGTTGATTGCGTATTCGCGCGTTTCAGTGGGAATCTGCATGTTGTTTTGCGTGAGCACCCACGAACCAAGTTCGCGATCGAGCGTGAAGCAGTTGACGCCGTAACCCGTGGTCAGCACGAACACCGTTTGCGGTCCATAAACCGCGTAGCCTGCCGCGACTTGCGCCGAACCCGGCTGCATGAACGCCTCTTCACTCGGCTCCATGCCGTCCGGGCATCGGAGAACGGAGAAGATCGTCCCAATCGATACGTTCACGTCGATGTTCGACGAGCCATCGAGCGGATCGAACGTGAGCAGATAGTTGCCCTTCGGGTAACGATTCGGGATCGGGAAGATCTTTTCCATTTCTTCCGACGCCATCGCGGCGAGGTTGCCGCCCCATTCGTTGGCTTCCAGCAGGATTTCGTTCGAGAGGATGTCGAGCTTCTTCTGCACTTCACCCTGGACGTTCTCGCTGCCGGCCGAGCCGAGCGCTTCGCCCAATGCGCCCTTGCTGACTTGATAGCTGATCTGCTTGCACGCACGCGCCACGACTTCAATCAACAAACGCAGGTCGGCGGGAAGGTTTTGATGTTCGCGCTGCTGCTCAATCAGCAACTTGGTCAGCGTGGTGCGACGGGAAATCGATGAAGGGGTCGACATTGCGTTGGGCTCCGGGAGCGTTAAGACGAATGCCCCAGATTCTACCCGCTCAGCTTGTGTGTCTTGATGTCACAAAAAGCATGGCAGCTATATGGCACAAAAAAACCGGCGCCGAAGCGCCGGTTTTCGCGTGAAAGCCCGCTCTCTGCCAATTATTGACCGAGCGCCTTTTCCACGATTTCACGCACATCCCGCGACTTCACCTTCGACGCGACCTGTTCCAGCGCCGCGTGCGCTCTTTCGCGCAAGGCGGGCGTGTACCGGCGCCATTGTTCGAGCGTGCGTGCAAGGCGCGCGGCGACTTGCGGGTTCATTGCGTCGAGCGCGATCACCTGTTCCGCCCAGAACGCGTAACCGGAACCGTCGGCGGCGTGGAACTGCGCCGGATTGGCGCCGCAGAAGCTGAAGATCAGCGAACGGGCGCGATTCGGGTTTTTCAGCGTGAACGCCTGGTGCTGCATTAGCTTGCGCACGATTTCGAGCACGTTGCGTTTCGGTCCGCCACGTTGCGTGGCTTGCAACGAGAACCATTTGTCGATGACAAGCGGCTCGTTCTCGAAACGTTTGTAGAAGTCGTCGAGCGCTGCATTGGCAGCGGTGGTATCGGCCGAGCCCGATGCGCCCGCCGTCAGCAACGCCGACAATGCCGCCGACCGGTCCGTCATGTTATTCGCGGCGTCGTACTGCGCACTCGCGAGTTCGATGGCGCGGGTCGGGTCGTCGAGCTGGCTCAAGTAGGCGAGGGCGAGGTTCTTCAAGCCGCGTTTGCCGGCGTCGTCCGGGCTCGCGCGATACTCACCCGGCGTCCGGTTGGCTTCGTAGACGGCCAGCCACCGGTCGCGCAGGCTCGTGGCGAGCCGCTGGCTCACGAACACACGTGCTGCATGGACCGCGGCCGGGTCAGAGACGGCCATTTGCTCGGCGAGATATGCCTCCGATGGCAACATCAGCGCGAGTTCCCGGAACGCCGGCGTAAGCGTTTGATCGTCGAGAACCTGGGCGAAGGCTGCGACCACCTGGTCGTCGAGGGTAAGTTCTTCTCCCTTCGATGCCCGGTCCGCCAGCGTCAGCAACTCGCGGGTGGCGAGGCGCTGGCCGGCTTCCCACCGATTGAACGGGTCGCTGTCGTTCGCCAGCAAGAACGCCAGTTGCTCGTTGGTGTAGTCGTATTCGACCACCACCGGCGCCGAGAAATTGCGCAGTAGCGACGGCAATGGTTCTTCCGTCACGTCGGTGAACGTGAACACCTGCTCGGGTTCTGTGAATTCCAGTACACGCGTTGTGCCAAGCGCTTCTTTCTCGCCTTCGAGTTTCAGCGGCAAGTCAGCGCCGCCCTTGCCAATGAGACCGATCGAGAACGGAATCAGCAACGGGCCTTTCTGCGTCGCACGCGCGGCTTCGGATGCCTCGCCGTAACCTTGCTTGAGCGTCAGCGAATAACGTTTGGCGGCAGCGTCGTAGTGCGTGCGCACCGTCACGCGCGGCGTGCCCGCCTGGCTGTACCAGCGTTCGAATTGCGAGAAGTCGCGGCCGTTGGCGTCGGCCATGGCGTAACGGAAGTCGTCGCACGTCACGGCCTGGCCGTCGTGCCGCTGGAAGTACAGATCCATGCCGCGCCGGAAACCGTCGCGTCCGAGCAGCGTCTGGTACATGCGCACGACTTCCGAGCCTTTCTCGTAGACGGTCATCGTGTAGAAGTTATTGATTTCGACGTAGCTTTCCGGGCGCACCGGATGCGCCATCGGGCCCGCGTCTTCGGCAAACTGCATCTGGCGCAGGACCCGTACGTCGTCGATGCGCTTGGTTGCGCGCGCAGCATCCGCGGCGGCGCCCGGCTCGTGGCCGGCGGCCATGTCGGCGGAAAATTCCTGGTCGCGGAAGACCGTCAGGCCTTCCTTCAGGCTCAACTGGAACCAGTCGCGGCAGGTCACGCGGTTGCCGGTCCAGTTATGGAAGTATTCGTGGCCGACGACAGCTTCGATATTGCCGAAATCAATATCGGTCGCCGTTTCCGGATTGGCCAGCACGTACTTCGTGTTGAAGATGTTCAAGCCTTTGTTTTCCATTGCGCCCATGTTGAAGTCGCTGACAGCGACGATCATGAAGCGGTCAAGATCGAGCTCCAGTCCGAAGCGCCGTTCGTCCCATTCAATGGAATGGACCAGCGAATCCATGGCGTGCTGGGTCTTGTCGAGGTCGTGCGGTTCGACCCAGACCTGCAGCAGCTTTTCCTTGCCCGAACCCGTCTTCATGCGCTGTTCGAGCTTGACCAGCTTGCCCGCGACCAGCGCGAACAAGTAACTCGGCTTCTTGAACGGATCTTCCCAGCGGGCGAAGTGCCGGCCGTTTTCCAGATCGCCTTCTTCAATCAGATTGCCATTCGACAGCAAGACTGGATAAGCGGCCTTGTCGGCGCGCAGCGTGACCGTGTAGGTGGACATGACGTCGGGTCGGTCGAGGAAATACGTGATCCGGCGAAAGCCTTCGGCCTCGCATTGCGTAAAGAAATTGCCGCTCGATACATACAGCCCCGACAACGTGGTGTTGGCCGCCGGGTTGCACGTGCTTTCGATGGTCAATTCGAACGAGTCCGGAATATTGTTCACCGATAGACCGTTTTCACTGACACGGACGTCCGCGTGCGGACGTCCGTCAAGCGTGGCGCCAAGGAACTCCATATGTTCGCCAATCAGCTCCAGGCTCGCCGCCGGCGCGGCGTCCGGATTGCGGCGCAGGCGCATGGTGTTGCGCACGACGGTCCGCTCCGGCACGAGATCGAACTCGAGCGCGACGGTGTCGATCAGGAATGCGGGCGGCGTGTAGTCGGCGCGGCGGATTACGGCTGGGGCGGTCGAGTTGGACATGTCGGTTCGAATTGAGTTGGGAGCTGTGCCTCGGCTGCGAGGTGGTCGAGGCGGCCTTGTATCGGACCATTGTACAAAGGCTCGGAGAAACGTGGGCTCGATTCGGGGTCAGCCGAATGGCCTATTCCCCGAACTTCGACAGGGCATTACAGTCTCTTAACAGGTGGGGCAAGGCAATATCCATGCAGCGCTTGTGGCACTGGCTTGGTGGGGCTCGCTAAAAAATCAGCGTAAGAAGATCAACGGAATCAAAGAGGTCGGCCATGGCGTTTGGACGGTTGTGCGGAGAATGGAAAAGTGCGGCGCGCGTTGCGCTGATCGCGGGTTTCGCACTGCTCGGAGGGTGCACGACCTACGTCCAGACGCAGGTCTCTGCGTTTTCGGACTGGTCGGGTAGCGACGCGACCCGGACGTATGCGTTTGCGCGCTCGGCGGAGCAGCAGAACAGCATCGAACAGAAAACGTATGAAGCGCTGGTTGCGAACGAACTCGCGACGCATTCGTTTCGGCAGGTGCCGGATACGAGCGCGACTTATCGGGTCGAGTTGTCGTATTCCATTCGCGGTGACTTCGTGACGGTGCGGCAGCCGGTCTATTACGATCCGTGGCCCATGTACGGCGGCTGGTACGGACGCCCGTACGGAGGCTGGGGTGGTTACGGGGCGTGGGGCGGCTGGGACATGGGCCCGGCGGGATACGTCGATCAAAGTTATCCTGTATTCGTCCACGCGCTGCAGATCCGCCTGACTGATCGGGCAACCGGGCGCGAGGTTTATAAGGTGAGCGCAAGCAATTCGGGCGGCGAAGCGTCGCTGGTGCGGGCCATGCCATATTTGATCCGTAGCGCGCTGACCGATTTCCCGCTGGGTAACGGAACGGTCCGCACGGTGAAGATTCCGCTCGACAAAACCGGGGGTGCCAGCAATGAAACCGCGGTCGCAGCGGGAAGCGCGAGCAAACCGTCAAGCCCGCCGACGGCGGTGCCGGTACCCCTGCAGTAGGCGGTAAAGAAATAAATACCGACGTTAAGGCGGGCTACTTGGCCCGCGCCATCGTTCAGTTTGGGACACTCAAACGGGCGTCAAAATCTGCGTTGCACTGTGCTCGAATGCGGACACAGTGCGGCTCTAACGCGCATCGAATCCGGTGACCCCATATATGCAATTAAACTCGAAACGAGATATATTTCGAGGATGAACAATCCCCGCAACGCTACACTCCGTGCCCTTCCCGAGCCCGCAACCTTGGACGCGCGGCTCGCCCGGCGCCTGGTTACGCCGCTGATCGGCACCCCGATTACCCCCAACCATCTCACCACCTTGCGCCTGCTCATTGGCGTGGTTGGCGCATACTATCTGTCGGTTGGCAGTTTCTGGTCTTGCAGCCTGGGTGCGTTACTAATCGCTGTGTCGAATTTTGTCGATCATACGGACGGTGAATTGGCGCGGATCAGCGGGCAATCCAGCAAGATCGGTCATTTTTACGACCTCGCGTGCGATTCTGTCGTGACGGTGTTGCTGTTTGTAGGACTCGGGTTTTATGTCGGCGTGCATCATCCGTCAATGATCGTCCCGGCCCAATGGCTGGGCGGCGTAGCGGGCGTTGCAGTCGCGCTGATCTTTTTTCTGCGCATGCGAATCGAATCCATGGCGGGTAAAAACGGTACGAAACAGGCGTCCATGGCAGGCTTTGAAACCGAAGACGTTTTGTATCTGTTGCCCGTCGTGACCCTGCTCAATGGCATGACGCCGTTCCTTGTTGCTGCTTCCATCGGCGCGCCGCTGTTTGCAGTGTGGGTCGTGGTGGACTATCTGCGCGTGGTTCGCCGTGCCGCCCGTAATACAGCATCGAGCGGGGACGCCGACGCACAAGACTTGCAGGCTGTTCAATGAATTCAACTGTCAATCCGGCTTCCACGCATAGTTACGGCGGCACGACTGCCGCGCGCAAAGGCGTGCAGGCTGTCGACGAAGCGCTCGCCGCACATTTCCAGCGTTCTGCCGCGGATCTTCAGCCGGCAACGCTGCACAAGACCTTCGATGACCAGGGCGCGTTCCTGTATCTGGAAGACTTCCTGCCAAGCGAGTTCACGGAAAAGCTTGTCGAGGCCGTGCGTGCCGTGACGCCTTCAATCAACCGGAATTACATTCCGGGGCACAAGGCGGGCGGCAGCGTAAGCCGGCACGCAATTGACGAACTGGCGCCGTTCATTGCCGACTTGTACCGGTCTCCCGCGCTGATCAAATGGCTGGAAAAGATCAGCGGCGACACGCTCCAGGAGTCTCCCGCCGACGACCCGCATGCCTACGCGCTGTACTTCTATACGAAGGCGGGCGATCACATCGGCTGGCATTACGACACGTCGTACTACGAAGGCCGCCGTTACACGCTGCTGCTGGGCGTGATGGACGATTCATCGTGCCGCCTCGACTACGAGCTGCACACGCGCACGCCTGAGATTCCGGATCAGCCCGGCTCGGTGCAAATCCCGCCGGGCGGCCTTGTTTTCTTCGATGGCGACAAGCTGCGCCATCGCATCACGCCCGCACGCGCGAATGAATTTCGCGTATCGCTGACTTTCGAGTACGTCACGAATCCGAACATGCGGCCGTGGCAGCGTTTTATCTCGAACATGAAGGATTCGATCGCGTACTTCGGTTTCGGCCAGGTATTCCGCCGCAAAGGCGGGAGGAACGGCGCCGCATGAGCCGCGCTGGAACTGTCCTTCTGTCGCTCGGCGTGGTGTTGTTCATCGCGCTGCTGGGCTGGCAGGGTTTCGGTTCCGTCGCGACGGCGCTTGCGGCCGCTGGCTGGGGACTGCTCGCGGTCGCGGCATTTCATGTGCTGCCGGTCGTGATCGACGCGCTGGCCATCGAAACTCTTTTTCCCCGCAATGAACGCGATGTCACGTTCCGTGACGCATTGCTCGCACGCTGGACCGGCGAGTCCGTCAATAGCCTGATGCCGGCCGGCCAGATAGGCGGCCCCATGCTGATGGTGCGTTATCTCTCGCAGCGCGGCATGCGTGCGCGCGACGCCGCCGCCGTCATCACCGTCAGCACGACCATGCAGTCCGTCGGCCAGATGATTTTCGCAATGATCGGCCTCGCGCTCCTGAGCGGCTATGCATCGGGCGTAGGCATGTTGCTGCCGGTGCTGATCGTGATCGTGGTGTGCTCGCTGATGGTCGTCGGCTTCTTCTTTGCGCAGCGTGCGGGTTTGTTCGGCCGGGCAACGCGTTTTGCTTCCCAGTTTGCCGCGCGCTTTTCAAAGAAGCGCGACTGGTCGTCGCTGGTATCGCGCGCGGAAGCTGTCGATAGCGCCGTGCTCGAGCTCTACAAGAAACCCGGACCGGTCGCCGCGAGTTTCGCGCTGAGCCTGCTGGGCTGGATTGTCGGTACGGGCGAAGTTTGGCTTGCCCTGCATCTGCTCGGCTCGCCGGTTGGGTGGGGCGAAGCGTTGATGCTGGAAAGTCTTGGCCAGGCCATTCGTGGCGCGGCGTTCGCCGTGCCCGGTTCGCTCGGCGTGCAGGAGGGCGGCTACCTGCTGCTCGCGCGCCTGATTGGTTTGCCGCCCGAAGCCGCCCTGGCGCTTTCGCTCGCCAAGCGCGCGCGTGAGTTGCTGCTGGGTTTGCCTGGCATCGTTTATCTTCATTTCGCTGAAAAGGGCTGGCAGCGCCGTCGTCTTGCGCGCGTGCCGGATATCGAATAAAGCCTTACCCATAGGATCAACATGCGCGCAATCATCCTTGCCGCCGGCATGGGATTACGTCTCGTGCAGCCTGAAGGGCAGCAAAAGCCGAAGTGCCTGCTGCGTTTTGGCGAATCGTCGCTGCTTGAACGTCATCTGCAACTGCTGAAAACCGCGGGCGTCGACGAGATCGTTTTTGTACTCGGATTCAAGCACGAAGTGGTTGAAGAAGAACTGGCCACGATCGCCTGGAAGCCGCATACCGAAGTGGTGGTGAACAACGAGTTTTCGCTTGGCAGCGTGTTGTCCGTGCATACGGCGGCCGATGCGTTGACGCGTGGCGGCGACGTGCTCCTGATGGACGCCGACGTGCTTTACGACGAACGCATTCTCGCACCGCTGGTCGCGGGCGCGGGGCCGGTGAACCGCTTGTTGATCGACCGTGATTTCGAAGCGGGCGATGAACCCGTGAAACTCTGCGTGGCGAATGGCGTACCGGTCGAGTTGCGCAAGCAGGTGCTGGCGGATCTGCAGTACGACGTGATTGGCGAATCGGTGGGATTTTTCCGCTTCGATGAAACCGCCGCACGCCGTCTGGCCGAGATCGTCGCGGGATACGTCGCGACGGGTCGCGCGAACCTGCCGCATGAAGAAGCTGTCCGCGATCTGCTGCTGGAACGCAGCCAGGTATTCGACGTCGCCGATGTAACCGGCGCGCCGTGGATCGAAATCGATTTTCAAAACGACGTTAAACGCGCGGCCGACGAAGTCTTGCCGCAACTGCGTCAGCTTGCTGGAGCCCTACGATGAACGCACCGTATCAACTACCCGCGGCTTATGCCCGTTCCCTTCGTCTGCGCGAAATGCTTCAAAGCAATGAGCTCGAATTCCTGATGGAAGCGCACAACGGCTTGTCGGCGCGCATTGTCAAGGAAGCCGGTTTCAAGGCGATCTGGGGGTCGGGCCTGACGATCTCCGCGCAGTTCGGCGTACGCGACAACAACGAAGCAAGCTGGACGCAAGTGGTCGACACGCTCGAGTTCATGGCGGATGCCAGCGACCTTCCTATCCTGCTCGACGGCGACACTGGTTACGGCAACTTCAATAATGTCCGCCGGTTGGTGAAGAAGCTGGAACAGCGCGGTATTGCAGGCGTGTGTATTGAGGACAAGCAGTTTCCCAAGACGAACTCCTTCCTGAACGGTGAGCGCCAGCCGCTCGCCGAGATGGACGAGTTCTGCGGCAAGATCAAGGCCGGCAAGGATTCGCAAAGCGATCCGAATTTCTCGATCGTCGCGCGCGTTGAAGCGCTGATTGCCGGCTGGGGCATGGAAGAGGCGTTAAAGCGCGCCGAGGCTTATCGCCAAGCCGGTGCGGACGCCATCCTGATTCACAGCAAGCTGTCGAAGCCCGACGAGATCCTTACGTTCGCACGCGAATGGGCCGGCCGCGGCCCGCTCGTGATCGTGCCGACCAAGTACTACAGCACGCCAACCGATGTCTTCCGTCAGGCCGGCATCAGCACGGTGATCTGGGCGAACCATTTGCTGCGCGGCGCGGCATCGACCATGCAGGCTATCGCCAAAGAAATCCACACCAGCCAGACGCTCGTGAACGTGGAAGACCGCGTGGCGAGCGTGAACGAGATCTTCCGCCTGCAGGACGCCGAAGAGTATTCGACGGCCGAGGGCGTGTATCTGTCGTCGGCGAGCGCATCGCGTAACGCGGTTGTTCTGGCGGCAAGCCGGGGCGCAGGCCTCGAAGCCGTCACCGCCGACAAACCCAAGGTGATGCTGCCGATCGCGGGCAAGCCGCTGCTGCGCCGCCTGGTCGAAGCGTTCAAGAAGGAAGGCATCAACGACATCACGGTGGTGGGCGGTTATCGCGCGGACGCCATCGATACATCGGGCATTCGTTTGGTTGTGAACGAAAAGCATGAGCAGACGGGCGAACTGGCGTCGCTCGCGTGCGCAGCGAAATCGTTCACGGCCGACACGGTCATCTCGTACGGCGACCTCTTGTTCCGCAGCTACATTCTTCGCGATCTGGTGGAGTCGGACAGCGACTTCTGCGTGGTCGTGGATTCGTCGCAGACGCCGCAAGCCGGGGTTGCATCGACGGACTTTGCGTTCTGCTCCACCGCCGATGACCGCGCGCTCTTCGGCCAGAAAGTCTGGCTCGAAAGCGTCACGAGCTCGGCCGCTCCGGCAAACGTGGAATCGAAAGCGCCGCAAGGCCGCTGGATGGGCTTGCTCAACGTGCGCGGCGCGGGCCGCGAGCGTCTGGTCGCCACGCTCGAACAACTGCAACGACGCGATGACTTCGCCAGGCTCGACATGGCCGCGCTGCTCAACGCACTGATCGCGGCGGGCGAGCGCATCGAAGTGCAATACGTGCATGGCCACTGGCGCGGCGTGAACGACCTCGACGAACTCCGTCAAGCCGGTGACTTCGCTCACGGGCAAGCACCGTACGGATCGAACGGATCGTCGGGCGCGGAGGCAGGCGCGTGATCGAAGCTGCACAATTTGTCGAAGCCGCGCGTGAGCGCGGTTTCGACTGGTACGCGGGCGTGCCGTGCTCGTACCTGACGCCGTTCATCAATTACGTGCTGCAGGACGAGTCGCTGAATTATGTTTCGGCAGCGAACGAGGGTGACGCGGTTGCGTTGATCGCGGGCGTGGCGCTGGGCGCATCGGGCGAGTTCAAGAAGCGGCGCGGTGTGGCGATGATGCAGAACTCCGGGCTCGGCAACGCGGTGAGCCCGCTCACGTCGCTGACCTGGACGTTCAGGCTGCCGCAATTGCTGATCGTCACATGGCGCGGCCAGCCCGGCGTCGCCGATGAACCCCAGCACGCGCTGATGGGTCCGGTCACGCCGGCCATGCTGGACACCATGGAGATTCCATGGGAATTGTTCCCCACCGAAGCCGATGCAATTGGTCCCGCGCTCGATCGTGCGACCGCGCATATGGACAGCACCGGGCGGCCGTATGCGCTCGTGATGCAGAAGGGCAGTGTTGCGCCGTACAAGCTCACGAAGAAGGGCTTGAGCGGCGTGCGCCGGCGTGCTTTGAACGAGCGCGCCGAAGTCGGAACGCAATTCGCTGAAAACGGCGAACTGTCTTCACGCCACGACGCACTGCAACGCGTGATCGCGCATACGCCGAAGGAATCCACGGTCGTGCTGGCATCGACGGGATTTTGCGGGCGCGAACTCTACGCCATTGACGACCGCGACAACCAGTTGTACCTCGTCGGATCAATGGGATGCGTGACGCCCATGGCGCTCGGGCTGGCTTTGTCGCGGCCGGACCTGAACGTGGTCGCGCTCGATGGCGACGGCGCCGCGCTCATGCGCATGGGCGTGTTCGCCACGCTCGGCGCGTACGGCCCGTCGAACCTCACGCACCTGCTGCTCGACAACGGTGCCCACGAGTCGACCGGCGCTCAGGCAACCGTGTCGCCGGGCGTCGAGTTTGCACGCATTGCATCCGCGTGCGGGTACGCGCTGGCGCTCGACGGCGACGATCTTTCGGTCATCGACACGTTGTTCGAAGCAAAGGGTGTCGATGGCGTTCGCTTCGCCCGCCTGTCGATCAGCACCGGCACGCCCGGCGACTTGCCGCGGCCGTCGATCACACCGGAAGACGTGCGCGCGCGCCTGCAAAAACATATCGGACGCTAGACATCATGCTGCTGCTCAACCCCGGCCCTGTCACGCTGACCGAACGCGTGCGCAATAGCCTGCTGCAAACCGACTTGTGCCATCGCGAGCCGGAATTTTTCGATCTGCAGGACGAAGCGCGCTCGCGTTTGCTTGCGGCTTATTCGCTTGATCCGAAGGTCTGGACGGCTGTCTTGATGACGGGTTCGGGCACGGCTGCCGTGGAAAGCATGATCGCCGGAATGGTGCCGCAAGGCGGCCGTTTGCTGGTCATCGAGAATGGTGTCTATGGCGAACGGATTGCGCAGATCGCGACGCAGTACGGAATCGATCACGAGGTCGTGAAGTACGCGTGGATGGACGCGCCGGATGTCGATGCGATCACGGCCAGGCTGGACGGTTTCACGAATGTCGCGATCATCCATCACGAGACGACAACCGGCCGCCTGAACAAGATCGACCAGTTGAGCGCGGCGTGCAAGGCGCGCGGTATCGGCTTGTTGCTCGATGGCGTGAGCAGCTTCGGCGCGGAGCATATCGATTTCGATGGCGGCGGCATCACCGCGGTCGCCGCAACCGCCAACAAATGTCTGCATGGCGTGCCCGGCGCGGCGTTTGTAATCGCGAAACGCGAAGCGCTGAAACACGCCGCGAGCCGCACGTATTACCTCGGCATCACGCGTCTCGCCAGGTTGCAGGACGAACGCAATACGCCGTTCACGCCGTCCGTGCACGCGTATTACGCGCTGGTTGAAGCGCTGCGCGAGTTCGAGGACGAAGGCGGCCTGAACGCGCGCCATGCGCGCTACGCGGCGCTCGCCGAGCAGGCGCGTTCGGGGTTGGCTGCGTTGGGTATCGAAGGCGCGCTGCCGGATGGCGAGTCGTCGGTCGTGTTGCGGGCTTACCGGTTGCCGGTGGGAACCACCTATCCGGTTCTGCACGACGCGTTGAAAACCAAGGGTTTCGTGATCTACGCGGGGCAGGGCGGTTTGTCGAACGAACTGTTCCGCATCTCCACGATGGGCGCTTTGCACGCAGCGGACATCGACCGGCTGATTGCATCGATCGCGAATATCGTGCGTTAAGCCTCAAGGCTTGTGCTCAAACGAAGAAGGCCGCGACAACGCCATGTTGTCGCGGCCTTCTTTTTGAATCTCATCAATCCCGGTTGCAGAAAATCGCGGTGATGAACGGCGCGACATGATGGATGATGGCGTCGCTTCCGGCGGCGCGAACTTTCTGTCTCACTGACTCTTCCCCACCGATAACCACCGCGCCGTAAGCCGATTCCGCGATTGGCGCGCCGGTCCCGGTCTTGAAGATCGCGTCGTCCTTTTGAAATCCGACGACCGCGAACACACCGAAATCGAAGGCGGTCAGATGGCTGTCGCGTGTCGGCTTGAACGCGTTGATGGAGTTGGCTTCCACGCGCATGGGCGTCGCTTCGATGACGTGATCTTGCTGAAGCGGCGCAATGAACGCGTGCGCGTCGGCTTTGCAATCGAGCAATGAGTCCAGCGCGTAAGCCGAAGCGTGCGCGGAGGTTGCGGCAATCAGGACGGTCAAGCCGATTCGGACGGCTCGATAAAGCGGCTTGATGTGTGGCTTCATGAACGGTGGGTAAGCGCTCGGGCGTTGCCAAAGGCTAAACTTTACCGGGAAGCTGACAAACGCGCTCGATCTGTAATTTTGTCCGATCCGGCTTACGCTCTTGTAATGGTTAAATGGCCCCGTCGCGCGTGGTCAGGCTGCAGCCAGCTCCGCAACCGCAGCACGCCGTGCATCTCTTTCATGCACACGCTGCCCCGCCGAATAGGTTTCGAAGACCGCGCGGTCATCGCCCAGCATTGCGAATGCGAACAACAGTTCTTCCAGCGAGTCCGCCCGTGCCGTGCGACGCGCGAGAAGCGGCGTGCCGGCCGGATCCAGCACGACGAAATCGGCTTCACTGCCGGGTTTCAGCGTCCCGACCTTGTCCGCCATATCGAGCACTCGCGCAGCGCCCGTCGTCGCGAGCCAGAACATGCGTGCAGCCGTCAGGTGATGACCTGTCAGGCGCGCAATCTTGTGTGCTTCGCCCATGGTTTGCAGCATCGAAAACGATGTGCCGCCGCCTACGTCGGTGGCGAGCGCGACCGGCATGTTCGCTTTGCCGGCTTTTTCGATATCGAAGAGGCCGCTGCCGAGGAACAGGTTCGATGTCGGGCAATGCGACGCGACCGCGCCGGTCTCGGCCATGCGTTGACGATCGGTATCGTCGAGGTAGATGCAATGGCCGTAGACCGCGCGTTGACGCAGCAGATCGTAGTGATCGTAGATGTCCAGATAGCTTCGATGCCCGGGGAACAGGCTTTCGACCCATTTGATCTCGTCGGTGTTTTCCGCGACGTGGCTCTGGATATATACGTCCTGGTGCTTGCGCGCGAGCACCGCGCAGGCTTCGAGTTGCGCCTCGGTGGAGGTCGGCGCAAAACGTGGCGTGAGCGCATATTCCTGACGTCCGCGGCCATGCCATTTCGCGATGAGTTCGGCGCTGTCGTCGTAACCGGATTGCGCGGTATCTTGCAGATATTCCGGGCAATTACGATCCATCAGCACCTTGCCCGCGATCATGCGCAGATTGCGGGATTCGCTTTCGCCGAAGAAGGCATCGGCGGATTGCTTGTGGACCGTGCAATACACGAGCGCGCTGGTCGTGCCGCACGCGAGAAGTTCATCGATGAAAAATCCTGCCGTCTCGCGTGCATACGCCGGGTCTTCGAACTTGCGCTCGGTCGGAAACGTGTACGTGTTCAACCATGGCAGCAAACCGGGCGCGGGCGACGCGATCATGTCGGTCTGCGGATAGTGAATGTGCGAATCGATGAAGCCCGGCACGATCAGCTTGTCGCGCAGATCCTTGACGATCGCGTCCGGCGCGATCTGAGCGCGCAAGGCCGCATACGCGCCCGCCGCCACCACGCGGCCATTCTCCACGAGCAACAGGCCGTCGGTCTCATACACGGCGTTGCTGTCGGAGAAAGCAGGATCGTCGCGGAACGTGAGAAGTTGCGCGCGGTAGGCGGTCTGGCGGGTGGGCGTAGGCATTTGAAACGTCTCCAGTAAAGCGTGTTATAGCTGTGTCAAAAGCAGCAACGAAAGCGCGGCGACAATCCACATCGCCGGCTTGATTTCTTTTCCGCGGCCCGTGAAGAACTTGATCACGACAAACGCGAGGAATCCGTACGCAATGCCATCGGTGATCGAGTAGGTCAGCGGGATCAGGATCATTGCGAGGAAGGCGGGAATGGCTTCGTCGAAACGGCCCCATTCGATCTTCGTGATCGATTCCATCATGAACACGCCGACAAGCACGAGCGCCGGCGCCGTCGCGATTGCGGGCACGAGCGAGAGCAGCGGCGAGAGGAACAGGAACGGCAGGAAACACAGGCCCGCGATGACCGCGACCAGGCCCGTGCGTCCACCCGCCGAAATCCCCGCCGCCGATTCAATGTAGGCGTTCGCCGGGCTTGTCCCAAGGGGCGCGGAAATCAGTGCGGAGAACGAATCGACCATCATCGATTCGCGGATGTTGCGCGGGTTGCCGTCCTTATCGTAAAGCTTGCCGGCTTCGGAGATCGCCATGAAGGTTGAAAGCGCGTCGAAGAACGACGTGAACAACATGACGAAGATGAACGGCCAGTAGATCACCTTCAGCGAGCCGAAAATATCGAGCTGGCCGAGCGCCGAAAAATCCGGGGCCGAGACCAGGCCGTTCCAGTTCACGAGTGTTTTCGTGGCGATTGCGGCGGGCCAGTATGCCGTGCCGTCGCCCCAGAACCGGCCGATTGGAATCGCAATCACGGTCGTGAAAATGATGCCTAGCATCAGCGCGCCGGTCACCTTGCGCGCGACCAGGATGGTGGTCACGGCCAAGCCGATCAAGAACGTGATCACTACCGGATTCAGCGATGCCGAATGCACGATCGTCACCGGATCGCCGACCACGAACTTCGCATTGACCAGGCCGATCAAGCTGATAAAGAGCCCGATGCCGCACGATACAGCGTGGCGCAGATTCGCCGGAATGGCATCGACGACCAGCTTGCGCGCGTTGAACAACGCCAGGACCGCGAAGATCACGCCGGCCCAGAACACGCAGCCGAGCGCGGTCTGCCACGGCATCTTGCCGCTGTGAACCATGACGAACGCG
>NZ_CAXTGZ010000088.1:0-15965 GCF_964243625.1 uncultured Caballeronia sp. | reverse complement strand
ATTGAGCACCATGTCCTGTGACGTGCTTGTTACGGACTTCGCCATGCCCGAGCTAGGTTCGCAGGCGGAGGACGGGTTGCGTCTGATCAAGCGAGTGCGACGGGACTGGCCGGACATTCGTATCGTCGTGCTGACCAGCGTGAGCAACGTCGCGATCCTGCGCTCGATCCTGAGCGCGGGCGCAATGGGCCTGCTCAACAAGGTCGAATCGATGGATCAACTCGCGGCGGCCGTCAAGTTTGCGGGCGTCGGGCGCCGGTATCTGAGTTCATCGGTTGTCGATGCGCTGGCCGTGGCCGGTGCGGAGAACGATCTGCTCGGTGAAGGTCCGCGCCTGTCACCTCGCGAAATCGAAGTAGTACGTATGTTTGCAAGCGGCCTTTCGATTACCGAGATCGCGCAATTCATGAAGCGCGACGTGCGCACCATCAGCCGTCAAAAACGCGACGCCATGAGCAAGCTCGGTGTTCAGAACGATCCCGGATTGTTCGCATTCGCGCGCGCGTACGGCCTCACGTAAATGAGATTTCTTAACTTGAAATGCTTTCAGAGGCATCTTATGTCGATGGCGGCGCGGATCAACGATCCTGCAGCAGGCCACGCAAAAAGAGGCACAGTACAACCCGCCTTGAGCGGACGCATCACCCGGGCGGACATCGGGTTTAAAAAGGTTAGGAAATGATTGCGTTCACTCAACGAATCAGATTGGCGGTCGCCGACGATCATCCATTAGTCGTTCTTGCCATAGAGCGTCTGATTGCCAGTCTTAAAAACATCGAGATCGTGTGCCGCGCGCAGGATTCCACGGGTCTGATCGCATCGCTCGAGCAGGAGAAATGCGACGTTGTCATCATGGATTTCTACATGCCCGGCGGTACGTACGGCGACGGCATAGACTTGATCAAGTTCATTGTTCAGCATCATCCGAAGACCGCGATTGTTGTCCTGTCGATGACAACAGACGCCGACCTCATCGCTCGGGCGCTCGACGCCGGTGCGAACGCCGTGGTCAGCAAACAGGACCGACTGGAATTGATCTACGTGGCCATCGTCAACGTGCTTGCGAAGGAGGAGTACCTTGGGCCGTCGATACGTGAGCTTCTCGCCGGTGCGACTTCGGCGCATCGGGTGGACCAGATCCGGAAAAAGCTCACGCGCCGCGAACTTGACGTAATCGTCCGCTATGCGAGCGGCGAGAACATTACTGAAATAGCGCGTGAGCAGGGTCGTAGCGTCAAGACCATCAGCGCACAGAAATGCGGAGCCATGCGCAAGCTCGAGTTGAACACGGACGCAGAACTTTACCAATTTGCGCTTCAGAGTGGCCTGATTCAAATGCAGCAGTCCGGGTGATAGCTTAAAAGCCGCATCGGAATGCGTAACTCATCACGTAGACAGCGAAAGCATTAACAAGTGGATTCGAAAACCCGGATTATCCTGGCCGATGATCACGCGGCCGTCAGAGAGGGCATCAGTGCCTGGCTTCAGTGCGATCCGCGTGTGGAAGTGGTGGCGACCGCCGGCGACACCGAATGCCTCGCAGACCTGATCGGACGGTTTCCGTGCGATATCGTGATCTCGGACATCGGCATGCGGGGTATCGACGGCAAGAGCAATGCCATAGCGTTCTTGCGGTCCTTTCTTGGGCAGCCAGAGCGGGCGCGCCTGATCGTCGTCACCATGATTGCGCAACCTCAGATGCTCGCCGGTCTGCTCGAGCTTGGGGCCGACGGCCTCTTGGACAAGCGTGATTGCATTGAGTCCTTGAATGAGGCGATGGCCGCGGTGATTCGCGGCGAGTGCTTTGTGTCAAAGCATGTGGAAGCGCTGCTGAAATCCCATGCCGGGAATAAACCCGGCCGGGCAGGCGTCTTGAGCGCGCGCGAATGGGAAGTGTTCCAGTTGTATGCCGCTGGCAAGTCACTCATTGGCATTGCGGAGCATCTCGGAAGAAGCGTCAAGACCATAGGCACGCAAAGGCGCAACGCCATGCGAAAGCTCGGTCTCGAAACGGAAACGCAACTCCTGAACTATCTCAGGCAGATCGGGCTTTCTTGAGCCGCTCTCGTCGCGCCCGCAGCACCGAGAAAAACGTAAAAACCAATCCTCATTCAGTCAGACGTGTTTAGGAATGCTCTGATTAATCGGACGGATCTTTACGCCCAGACTCGATCTCTTTACTCCCCGATGTTTGCCGTCCCGCGACGATTGCCGTGCGGTTACGCATCGGGCGACGGAGCTCAACGTGGGACGGAAGACGATATGTTCAAGAAGATATTAAGCGAGTGCGTCGGAACGTTTTCGCTCGTCTTTTTCGGTTGCGGCTCCACGGCGCTCGCCAGCGGTTATTTTCGCACGGACCTCGGCCTCATTTGTCAGGCGGTGGCCTTCGGCCTTGCTGCTACCACGCTCGTATATGTGTTGCGTCCCATCTCCGGCGCGCACTTCAATCCAGCGGTAACGGTTGGATTTGCCGTCGCCAATCGATTTCCCGTACGCGACCTCATACCAACTATCGCGGCGCAGGTTTGCGGCGCGATTGCCGGGGCGTGGCTTCTTTATGTTGTGGCCAGCGCGCGGCCTGGCGTGTTGCCGGGTCCCGTTGCACTTGGTGTGAACGGCTACGGCGTTCATTCCCCCGCTCGTTACCAACTGCACGCGGCGTTGATCGTGGAAGTGCTGATGACCTTCGTCTTCGTGCTCGTCAATCTTGCCGTGACGTCGGGCAAACGCATGCGAGCCAGTGGTGCGGCGCTGATCGGGTTGTCTTTGACCTTGTGTTCGCTGCTGGCCATTCCCGTCACGAATGCGTCCCTCAATCCGGCGCGATCGACCGGTCCCGCGCTTGTCATGGGAGGCTGGGCACTCGACCAGTTGTGGCTCTTCTGGGCAGCGCCGCTTGCAGGGGGTGTGCTCGCAGGCTTCTTCTATCCCACGCTCCAGCGCAACGCTTCAGCCGATAACAGTCCCATACAAAACACGGGCCGTGTCGGCGGCGTGCTGGACAAACAGCCGCTATGACCAGCGCGCATCGACCCTTCCTGCACGCCATGTCAACTTCCCCAATACCCCGCCTGGCTCGCGTGATGACGCTGTTCATGCTCGTCCTGATGGGGTCGGGCGTGTCTGCTGATCCAGTGCGTGCCGAACAATCGCTGGATCATTATTCGACACTCACCATCGGTGCTCTCGCAAACGGGACCGCGAAAACGGTGATGCAAGCCAATGGTGAACCGGTCGGCGTCAGCGCGGATGGTTCGAATGAATCGGCGAGACGTGGATCGCAAACCGGCGAAGAGGCCCCGGCGCTCGACCTCAGCGCCGACGAACACGCCTACCTGCGCTCGCTGCCGCCACTCGCTCTGGGCATCGACACGAGTTGGGCGCCATTCACCTCCGCCGAGTCCGACGGCCACACCGGCGGAAATGTGCTCGCTTACACGGCTTATTTATCCAGGGCGCTCGATATCGATTTCGATCCGCGCATGTATCCGGACTGGACTGCGGTATCGAACGCGTTCGGCAACGGACAGGTCGACGTGATCGCGACGCGTCGCGAAGACCAACTGCAGGGCATCGGGCCGGCGCGCGATTTTGAGAACATCGGTTTCGCAGTGCGTCCTGAATACCGCCGGCTCGTGCCGCTGATCGACCGCGCGTTGCGCGCCATGCCCGCCGCCGACAAGGAAAGGATTCTCCAGGCGAGTCTGGTGGCGTCCGATCCGCTATCGAGCGGATGGAGCGTCAGCGCAATGCGCTTGTTGCCTGTGCTGATTGCCATCGGCGTAATCCTCGGCGTGACGTTGCGTGCATTCGTTCTGCTTCAACGCGAGATGGCCAGGCGCGTCGAGACGGAGCAGCGTCTCGCTACCCAGCTCAGCTTCCAGCAGACCATGATGGAAGTCGTGCCCTATCCGCTGGTCGCGAAGGACCTGGGGAATCGCTATATCGCGGTGAATCGCGCGTTCGAAAAAATGCTCGGAATCCGGCGCGAGGACGTGATCGGCCACACCGCGCTCGAAGCACAGTCCTGGGGCCCCGAAAACAGCAAGCGCCTGCACGATCTCGTTGGTCAGAGCATCACGAACGGGCAGCGCGAACAAGTTGAATTCGCGTTTCACAACCGTCTGGGCGAACTGCGTCACGCGCTTTTCTGGACCGGCGCATTCAAGGCGGCGGACGGCGCGATGGCAGGCGCGGTCGGCACCATGATCGACATCACGGATATCCGCGACGCCGAAATGCGCGCGCGCGAGAACGAGCGCCGTCTGCACGATGTCACCCGCTCGCTGCCGGCCGTCGTGTTCCAGTTGCGTCGCGCGACAGACGGCACCTACGGGTTCCCGTATGTGGGCGGCGACACGCGGCATCTGTTCGGCCTTGATCTCGCGACGTTGAGCAACGACCAGGTGGCGGGATTGTCGGTGATTCACGCCGAGGACAAACGCAGCGTGCGCGAAACAATCGAGCGTTCAGCGCAGACGCTCGAGCCGATCCACATGGAGTTTCGCTCGATCGCAGACGAAGGCCGCCGGTGGATCCGCGCCGATCTCGTCGCGAATCGAGAGACGGACGGCGCCGTGGTCTGGAACGGTTATTGGATCGACGCGAGCATCGAGCGCGCGCGCGCCGACGAACTCGCCGCAGCGCGCGATGCGGCCGAAGCGGCTTCGCGTGCAAAGGACGATTTCCTCGCGATGATGAGTCACGAAATCCGTACACCGATGAACGGTGTGCTCGGGCTCGTGGAGGTCTTCGAGACCACGCCGCTCAATCCGGACCAGTCGCAGATGCTCGGCATGATCCAGGATTCGGCGAGCGCGCTGCTGCAGATCCTCGATGACCTGCTCGACTATTCGAAGATCGAGGCGGGGCGGTTGACCATCGAATCGATGCCGATCGATTTGCGCGAACTCGTCGATAACGCCGTCGGCCTGCTCGCCGGACGCGCGCACGAAAAGGGTCTGCGCGTGCGTGCTGCCGTGTCGCCGGATGTCGCCGCAAGTCTGCGCGGCGACAGCGTGCGCTTGCGCCAGGTGTTGTTCAACTTGCTGAGCAACGCCATCAAGTTCACGATGAAAGGCGACGTCGCCTTATCGGTGAATATGGTTGCAAGCGCACGCGGTGTGCAGACGGTCGAATTGAGCGTGGAGGACACCGGCATTGGCATTGCAGCCGACGCCCAGGCAAGCCTTTTCGAACCCTTCGTGCAAGCTGAAACGTCCACCACTCGACGCTTCGGCGGCACGGGGCTTGGCCTCACGATCTGCCACAAACTCGTCGAACTGATGGGCGGAACGCTCGAGCTGAAAAGCGAGTTGGGTGTCGGCACGAAGATGACCGTTCGTCTGAGCATGCCGGTGGAAACGACCAGTTATCAGATCGGCGGAATGCGCGGCAAGCGCGGCATCATTGCAATCGATGACCCACGCGTGGCCCGTGCACTCGTGGATTATGGGCAGGCGCTCGGCCTCGAACTCAAGATTCATTCTCGCGATGACGCCGCGTTGCGCGATCCGCAAACATTCAATGGTATCGACCTGGTGTTCCTCAGCGATACACACGGGGAAGCGCTGCCGTTGAAAACGCAGGTGATCCACGTCACGGAGAAGCCCAAGCCGACGGGATATCGCATTCTCGAAAACGACATTCGCGTGAGCGTGAATCCGATCTCATGGCGGGGTCTCGGCGCCGCGTGCGTCGCCGCGCTGACAGGCTTGCCGCAGATTGCGTCGCGCGCCACACGCAGTACTGATACAAACATGGAAGCGCCCGATCGCGACCGCGCGATTCGCGCGGGACGGCTTGTGCTCGTGGCAGAGGATCATCCGGTGAACCAGGAGTTGATCCGGCATCAGTTGTCGCTGCTTGGATTTGCCTGCGACATCGTGCCCGATGGCGTGGAAGCGCTTGCTGCACTGAAGCATGGGCATTACGGCTACCTCATCACCGACTGCCATATGCCCAACATGACCGGCTACGAGCTGGCCCGGCGTGTGCGGGCGAGCGAACTGGGTTTGTCGAAGAGACTGCCTATCCTTGGCATCACCGCGAGCACCGCGCCGGAGGAACTGTCCATGTGCCGCGATGCAGGCATGGACGATTGCTTCGTCAAGCCGACCCGTCTCGCTACATTGCGCGATCACTTGAACCGATGGCGCGTGATGGAAAACTCGTCGGCTGCGCCGCAGCCTGATGGAACTGCGGAGCCGCAATCCGCTGCGGGCCCGGACACGGCGACCACTGAAAGCGATGAACTCAATCTCGGCTATATGACGCAACTGTGGGGCAGCGAGACGACCGTGAAGGCGTTGCTCGATGCGTTTGCATCGTCATTTCGCGATGATCTGGAAACGCTCAGGTCATTGCTCGACAACGGCGGTTCGGTCGCACAATTGCGGGAATGGCATCACCGGGTGATCGGGGCGGCGAGCGTGCTGCAGTACCGGCCATTACAGGTGGCGCTCGATACCTTCCGTCGCGATCTTCTCGACAAACCGGCCACGCGCCGGAACGAAGATGGCGCGGTGCTGATCGCACGCTGCGAAGTGCTGCTCGAAATCATAGAAGGGCAGTGCGCGGCAATGGCGTGAAACGTGTTGCTCGTCATCATGTGCGAAGAGCAAACAAGCGGGCCGGTTCAACCTTCAGTTGTTGAACCGGCCCGTTTCAAATGATTCCGCGCGGTTAGAACAACGCGCTCACTGCCGTGTCTTTCCTGAAATGCGCGATCGTAAAGTCCACGAACGAACGTGTTTTCGCCGATACATGACGGCGCCCCGGATAGACCAGCGACACTTCCTTGTCGGCGTTGTTTACTGTGTAATCGGTCAGGAGGCGCAGCAGCGTGCCGTCCTTGAGATCGTCGGCAATATGGCTTTCGGGAAGTGCCGTGATGCCCATGCCGGACAGTGCGGCTTGCCGCAGCATTTGCGAATTGTTGACCGTGTAATCCGGGTCGATGACGATATCCTCGTCCTCGCCGGTCTCGTTCGTGAACGACCAGGTCGCGCCATGTATATCCGCCGATGGCGACAAGAAAGCGTGCGCCGGCAAATCGCCGGGACGTAACGGTACGCCATGCTTCGCGAGATAGCCGGGCGCCGCCACGATCACGGGCGTCACCTTGAACAGCGGCCGGTTGATCAGCGTGCCGCTATTGACCATGCGCGGCACGACTATGCCGACGTCGAAGCCCTCATCCACCAGATCGACCGGCCGATGCAACAGCGTGAGCCGCAACTTCACGTTCGGAAATGCCTCGCGATAATCACAAAGCAGCGGCGTGAGTCCGAACAGCGAAAACGATGCCGATGCCACGAGCTTCAGCACGCCCGAAGGATCGAACGAAGTTTGCGACACCGTTGATTCAATCGCCTCCACCTGTTCGATGACCGCGCGGCAGCCCTCGGCATACGAGGCGCCCGCTTCGGTAAGTGACACGCTGCGCGTGGTGCGGTTCAGAAGACGCGTGTTGAGATGCGCCTCGAGTAACGCGACGTACCGTGTGATGACCGCGTTCGACAAATCGAGCACGGCGGCAGCCCGGCCGAACGACCCGGTTTCAGCGACCTTCACGAAAACGCGCATGGCTTGCAAATGATTCATTGACTACCGATGCTCACAGAGTCACCCCGTTCATGTCATATCGAGGCTGAAAAGTCGTGCGTTGAGTTCCTTCTTCAGTCCACTCACTCGCGTGCGCGATGCTAATCCCGCGAAGTTATCCCGGAAATAGGAATGGGACGAAAGCAGCGGAAAGGGCGTGAGTGTCGTGCGGTTGCTACTGTCGCAACTGTGCAACGCATGCAACTAATTAGGTATCCGGACATTAATTCAAGATAGTGAAATTGCCTGATGCGACAACACTTTGCGCGATCGGAAGCGCTACTTTTCGACTTATTCAAAAAGCCTTTTGTGTGTGCCTTGATGGTTTGCCTAAAAGCCCGCGCCCTAAACTTTGTTCAGCCGAATCGCGGTGTCCGGGAAAAGACCGGAAACGAGTCGCCTTGAAGTCAGACAGGAAGGCGGCGCGTTATGCAACCAGTCGAGTCGACAGACTCATTAAAAGGATCAACCATGAAAAAGACTCTGATCGTCGCGGCCGTAGCCGCTTCTTTTGCGACCGCCGCCAACGCGCAAAGCAGCGTTACGCTGTATGGCCTTATTGATGCCGGCTTTACCTATGTGAACAACGAAAAGTCGGCGAACGCAGACAAAGGCAGCGCTGCAGCGTTCCGCCTGTCGAGCGGTAACATCAACGGCAGCCGTTGGGGCCTGCGCGGTGCTGAAGACCTGGGTGGCGGCATGAAGGCCATCTTCACGTTGGAGAACGGTTTCAACATCGGCACCGGCGCTTCGCAACAAGGCGGTCGTGAGTTCGGCCGTCAGGCATATGTCGGTATTTCGACGGCTCAGTTCGGTACGGTGACGTTGGGTCGCCAGTATGACTCGGTGGTCGACTATGTCGCGCCGTTGACGGCTAACGGCAGCTGGGGCGGTACGTATTTCTCCCATCCGTTCGACAACGACAACACGGACAACTCGTTCCGCGTGAACAACTCGGTCAAGTACCAGAGCGCCAACTACGGCGGCCTGACATTCGGTGGCCTGTATGGCTTCTCGAACGAAGCAGGTGGTTTTGCTGATAACCGCGCTTACAGCGCCGGCGCACAGTATGCATACGGCCCGTTCAAGATGGCTGCAGCTTACCTGCAGGTCCAGAATGGCAACAGCGCAAACCTCGGCGGTGCTATCACCGAGACAAACGGTGATCCGCTGATGGCAAACGTTTCGGCACAGACGCAACGTACGTTCGGCGTTGGTGCGAACTACTCGTTCGGCCCCGCAACGGTCGGCGCAGTATGGACGCAAAGCCGCTTCCAGTTCGTTGGTGGTGATTCGACGCTCCGCTACAACAACTACGAAGTGAACGCACGCTACTCGCTGACCCCGGCTCTGGCACTCGGCGCGGCATATACGTACACGGACCGCAAGGGCATGGTTCCGGGCAACGCCAACAACGACCACGCTCGTTACCATCAAGTTGGCCTCCAGACGGACTACGCGTTGTCCAAGCGTACGGACATCTATGCTGAAGGCGTTGTACAGTTGACGGACGGCGACACGGCAGCTCAAGTGTACGGTTCGAACGCTCGCGCAGTACACGGCAACCAGGTGGTGGTGTCGACGGGTCTTCGTCACCGCTTCTAATGGTGTAACGCTGTAAGTTTCACGTTGTAACGAAAAGGCGCCGAATGGCGCCTTTTCGCATTTTGGCCCACCGTTTTTCCTGTGAATGCATCCAAGGAAGCGTGTCTCAAAAATGCTCTACTATGACCGCACGATGAGACAGACCACTCATCGACTCGTTGGTTATCCATTAGAGAGCAAAAATATGTTCACGAGATCCGGTTCATTGCACAGCAGACGTCTTGCAAACCTGACCCTGTTGCTGATGTCGTTGACGTCCGTTCCAGCTTTTGCCGATAGCGTCGTGTTGCAAGCCAATTTGCAACCTTCGAGCGAAGTGCCGCCGCGCGTAAGCAAGGGGCATGGCGTGCTGAAAGCCACCTTCGATACAACCACCAAAACGCTGCAGTGGAACGTGACGTATGCCGATTTGTCCGGCCCGGCGACCATGGCGCATTTCCACGGTCCGGCGCCTGTCGGGCAGAACGCAAAGGTGCAGGTTCCTATCGATAAAAACGCGTTGCCGAGTCCTATCAACGGCGAGGCGACGCTCTCCGAAGAACAGGCTACCGAACTGATGGCCGGCAAGTACTACTTCAACATACATACTGAAACGAACCCGACGGGCGAGATTCGCGGGCAAGTGATGCCCGCAAACTAGCACCGCCTAGATAAGAGAGGACGGTTCATGAGTTGGCAGAGTACGTTGATGTGTTGGGTCCTGCGCCACAGGATGCGCCCTGCAACCGCCACGCCCGGGATCGATGTAGCCAAGGCACGCGCAATGACATCGAAGCGCGCGTGGTCGCCCAAGGTCCAACGCGGTTGGCATCTTCAAGAAAGGTACGCCGAGAGCGACGCGCCCCTTCGTGGCGAATGGCTTTCGCCCGCGGCGCCTTCGGACATCACGATCCTTTATCTGCATGGCGGCGGTTATTACTTTTGCTCGCCGCCGACGCATCGCAACCTCGTGTTCGCGTTTGCCCGGCGTTCCGGCGCGCGCATTTTTTCGCTCGATTACCGGCTCGCGCCCGAGCATCCGTTTCCGGCAGCGCACGATGACGCTCTGGCTGCGTACAGAAAGCTCATCGCCGATGGTGTGGCGCCACAGTCGCTTGTGATTGCCGGCGATTCGGCGGGAGGCGGCCTCGCGCTCGCCGCGCTGCTCGCATTGCGCGATGCCGGCGACCCGATGCCCGCAGGCGCAGTGTTGTTTTCGCCGTGGACGGACCTGGCGGCGACGGGTGCATCGATCACAACCAACAATGGCCGCGACCCCATGTTCTACGGCCGCGCAATCGCGCCGGCGGGCAAGCTTTATACAGGAAGCGCGGATGTCCGCAACCCGTATGTATCGCCGTTATATGGACGCTTCGATGGCTTGCCGCCGGTCTTCATCCAGGCGGGCGACACGGAGGTGCTCTTCGACGATTCCACGCGCTTCGTCGAGAAAGCGCAAGCGGCGGGCGTGAACGTAGAGTTTCAAGTCTTGCCGAACATGCCGCACGCTTTACAGATGCTGGCGCCATTCGTGCCGGAAGCGAACCGGGCGTTGGAACACGCGGCGCAGTTCGTACGCCGCGTAGCGCTTCACCGGCCGCTGGAAATATCGATGGTCTGAAACGCGCGCTCCACCGCGAGCTGTCCATATTGGCGCTCCAGCCGGCGCACGGTGAAATGCCCGTGCGCCATCTGCTGGAAGTGATCGATAAACACCGTATTCACCATTGCCCCGAGCACGGCGCCGATCGCGGGAATCGACTTCGCGGCGACCTGTTCGCTGACCTGCACCGAAAAGCGCGACGCCACCGTCTGCAAGAACTTGAGCAACGCCGTCGAGCCATGTCCGCTCAATCCCTTCGCGGCAATCTCGCTCGTCGCCTTGGATACCGACTGCGCCAGCGTCCCGCGCACGATGAAATAACCAATATCGGCGTTGTCGTCGCTCGAACTCGGGCCGCCCATGCCGAGGACCATCAGGCATTGCAACTGGGTATCGATGAGATGAATGTCTTCGCCTTCACTGCGTGCAATGTCGCAGATCGAGCGGAACATCAGCGTGGTCGTGACCGGCAATTCCACCGGTAGCGCGAACATTCCGAACGCACCGCCCGCCGCGCCGGTCGTCGCCACCGCGAGCTTGTGCATCAGGTTGTGCGGTTTTTCAGGCGGCAGCAGGACGCCATCCACTGAACTTTTGGTCAACGTGCGCAACGCCAGTTGCAGGCATTTCTTGAGCGCGGCCTGCGTGGCGTCATCGATTTTTTCCTGCGCGATGTTCGGCATGCGCGCCATCAGCTTCTCGATGGGCGAGCCCACCACGCTTGCCAGTTTCATCGTCAGGGACGGGCTTTCCAGCGCTTCCTTGGCGCGGCGCAAGGTCGCCAGGTCTTCCGGGGAAAGGGGCGAGACGGAGATTGGCGTCGGTTCCATGATGTTTTTCGAAAGGGTCCAGGAAGGATTCAGGCTTTGATTTAGAGCATTATCGCGTGCTATGATTCCCGGTCTGTTGACAAGTCAATCATTGCGGTATCAAAAAAATGGCCGTTCATACTGCCGCGCATCACTCCGCGGGACAAGTACTCCCTTTCCGCGAATCGCTGATGGCGATGCTCGGAATCTGTTTCGTGACCATGCTGGTCGCGCTCGATCAAACCGTCGTCGGCACGGCGTTGCCGACCATCGTTGCCGAGCTTAAAGGTTTCGACCTGTACGCTTGGGTTGCGACCTCGTACTTGCTCACATCGGTCATTACCGTGCCTGTTTTCGGGCGGCTCGGCGATTATTACGGGCGCAAGCCGTTCGTGATTGCATCGATTGTCGTGTTCACCGCAGCGTCTGCGCTTTGCGGCATGGCCAACGACATGCTGTTTCTCGTGCTCGCGCGCGGCCTTCAGGGCATTGGCGGCGGCATGCTGGTCGGAACCGCTTTCGCGTGCATTGCCGATTTGTTCCCCGATTCCGTCGTGCGCCTGCGGTGGCAGGTCATGATGAGCTCGGCGTTCGGTATCGCCAATGCGGTCGGTCCGTCGCTCGGCGGCATCCTGACCCAATATTACGGCTGGCGCTCAGTTTTCTATGTCAATTTGCCCGTCGGATTGATATCGGTGTTCTTCGTCTGGCGCTTCCTGCCGCACCTTCGCCACATCAAGCATGAAGGCAAGATGCGACTTGACTGGCAAGGCGCGGGCCTGATCGCGATTGCGCTCGGTTCGTTGCAGTTGTTCGTCGAGATGTTGCCGAAGCACGGCGTTTCAGCGGGAACGCTGGTGCTGCTGGTGGTGAGCGTAGCGTGCGGTTATGCGCTCTGGAAGTGGGAGCGTCGCTGCGATTACGCCATTCTTCCAGTCGATATGTTCCGCAACAAGAGCCTGTCCGCACTTTTCACGTTGGCGATACTCGGCGGTTTCACGATGTTCTCGCTGCTGTTCTACGCGCCGCTGTTGTTCCAGGGCGGGTTCGGCATGTCGCCAAAGGACGCCGGGCTGATCATCACGCCGCTGGTGGTGTTTATTACTATCGGCAGCATTTTGAACGGGCGGATCGTCACGCGGGTGAAGAACCCGAACGCCATGCTGTATGTCGGTTTCGCGTTGCTCGCACTCTCGTGTCTTGGCGTGGTGATCGCGACGCGCTCCATGCCGCGGCCGCTCTTGATGGGAATCATGGTGCTCGGCGGCATGGGTCTCGGTTTCGTCATGCCTAACCTGACGGTGTTCGCGCAATTGACGGCGGGACGTGAGCATCTGGGGATTGCGACGGCGTTGCTGCAATCGCTGCGCATGATTGGCGGCATGGTCGGCACGGCGCTGACCGGCACGCTGATTACGCATCTCTACGCAAGCGGCGTGCGGCTTTCACTCGATAAAGACAACGCCGGCCACTGGTTCGGCGATCTCAGCGATCCGCAAATTCTCATCAACCACGAAGCGCAGACCACGCTCTTGTCGCAACTGATCGCGGCAGGTCATAACGGCGTTGCGCTGCTGGAATCGGCGCGCGAATCGCTGGTGGCGGCAATCCACATCGGTATTGCAGTGGCGGCCGTCGTTGCGGTGGTCGCCGTGTGGCAATCGCGGCGAGTGCCGCCGGTCCGCCTGAAGGGCACGAAGGTGGAGCCGGCCATCATGGCCGAATGAATTCAATGTTGGACGCGCGGCATTCACGCGGAGCAGGGAATCAATCAGCATGGACGAAACGGAACGCATCGCGGTCATTCAGCAGTTCGGACGCACTTATCGTGTGTTCATGCAGTCTTTCGAGTCGCAAGTCGGCCAGCCTATGCCGCGCTGGCGCATCCTGATCGCATTGCACGATCATGCGGGCGAGTTGTCGCAGAAGAAGCTGGTCGAGCGGCTGCGCGTCGATCCGGGCGCGCTCACGCGGCAACTGAAAACGCTCGAGGCGCTGGGCTGGATTGCCCGCAGCGTGGATCAGCGCGACAACCGCATCTCCAACGTGATCCTCACAGATGAAGGCCGCGCGGTCGTCAACGCCGGCCTGCCACGCCGCAACACGTTTCTGAGCGAAACGCTTTCCACGCTGCCCGACGAAGCCATCACGGCGTTGTCGGGCGCGCTGCGTGTGCTGGAGCAGCGCATCATCGAGGTCGCGTCGACGTCCTCGGAAAGCGACGCCACGCTCAGCGACAACGCTTAAAACGCCGTCTCGACCACTTCCTTCACGCGATATTTTGCATCGACAATGAGAATTTGGCGCCATTTGTCGAAGGTGAGGCACGGGTGCGAGATGTCGAACGCAATCATGTCGCCGACCTTGATGTCATCGCCCGGCTTGATTCGCAAGTACGCGTGCTGGTCCATCATGCCGAAGATTTCCCAGCCTTCTCCCGGCGCAACGTCGCGCGGCAATTGCGTGCCGGGGCGGAAGTGGCGTGCGGATTCGGGCATGCCGGCATCGAAGGCTGCGTCGCGTTTCCCCAAGCCGATGATCACACGATCCGGCTCCGGAATCGACTGCACGTAAGCCCACAATTGCAACGCCGGTTTCAGCCCTTCGCCCATCTTCTTTGCGATCGGATTGCGCGCAAAAATCTCGTTTTGCGCTTTCTTGTAGACGCCGACGTCGTGCGTCAGGTAACAGCCCGGACGCAGGATCACTTCGATGGCGTCGCTATTCGCCTTCGCGAATTCATCGGCGACGACGTCGTACCAGGCCGATCCCGCGCCCGACAGAATCGCCGGCTTGCGTTCGATCTTGCCCTGCGCGACCAGCTCGCGCGTCACGTCCACCGCGTGCTGTAAAAACGCGCGCACCTTCGACTCATCCTGCAGCACGCCTTCATACAACTCGACGCCCGTCAGCTTCACCGTATCCGGCCAACGCGCGATGGCGGCGAGCACGGCGTCGCGCTGCGCATTATCACGAATGCCGGTGCGGCCGCCTTCCACGCCCAGCTCCAGCAGCACGTTGACCTGCTTGTTCACATCGCTGAAAAACGCGCCGAGCTGATCGACGTTATCCGCCGAATCCACGAGGCAATGGAACTCGAAACCCGGGTCGGTGAGCAGCTCCGCGATCATGCCCATGTTGCGTTTGCCGACGAGCTGGTTCGCCATCAACACGCGATGCACACCGCCGCGATACGCCGCGCGGACCTGATGCGCCGTCGCAAGGGTGATGCCCCACGCGCCGGCGTCGAGCTGGCGGCGGAACAATTGGGGCGCCATGGTCGTCTTGCCGTGCGGCGCGAGTTTTACACCGTATTCCGCCACGAACGCCTGCATCCACTTCAGGTTGTGCTCCATGCGGTCCGCGTATAGCACGGCGGCGGGCAGGCTCACGTCTTCATCGAGCAGATTCCAGTCGAGACGCGCGGCATCCGCCAGGTGGACGCTCACGCCCGGGACCATGCCGAGACCCTTGCCGAAAGGATCGATTGTCGCCGTCTGATAGTTTGTAACTTTCATGTGCTGCTGCTCCATCGTTCGTTTGTATGTCTCCTGGCTCTTATTTTGAGACGCCGCCTGCATATTCCAGATTGACTCGCTTATGGTACAGAAAGTACGATGCCTGATAAATTGTTATTTAGTACCACGCTCCACAAACGCGCGCAAAAGGTTGCCATGAACGTGTCGTCCGAACCGCCAGCTTTCGATATCGTCGCCCGGATCGCCGAGCGCGCGCCCGAATTGCGCACGGCGGAGCGCAAGGTCGCAGCACTCATTCTCGACGATCTGACCGGTGCATCGCGCGCGAGCATCGGCGCGTTGGCAAAAAAAGCGGCGGTCAGCATTGCGACCGTGACGCGGTTTGCGAAAGCAGTCGGCTGCGAGGATGTGCGCGAACTGAAGCTGCGGCTGGCGCAAGCGGCGGCCGTCGGGCAGCGGTTCTTGCGCGGCGGTGGTGATCGCAGCAGTGACGACGCGCTCCCCGATTCCCTCGCTTCCCGCATTTTCGACGATATCCAGACTACGCTCGCCCACAATCGCGGCGCATTGCAGGCGGCGCCGATTGCCGCCGCCGCCGATGCCCTCGCTGGCGCCCAGATGATCTACGTCTTCGGCATGGGCGGCGGGTCGACCGCGCTTGCCGATGAAATGCGCTTTCGCCTCGTGCGCCTCGGCCGCCCGGTGGCGTCGTATCAGGATGGTTTGCTGCAGCGGATGGTCGCCGCGACGCTCTCCAAAGATCACGTGGTCGTGGCGTTGTCGGTGACGGGACGCACGCCCGAGATGGTCGAGAGTTGCCGCGTCGCGCGGGAATACGGCGCTCGGGTGATTGCACTGACCGCGCCGGTTTCGCCGCTCGCG
>NZ_CAXTGZ010000087.1:0-15999 GCF_964243625.1 uncultured Caballeronia sp. | reverse complement strand
GCGATGAACACATACAGCGCGGGAACGGCCGAGCCGGTCATGTCGAGCGCCGTACCAAAGGTTTTGGGAATGAAGAAGCCGCCGTACGCGCCGATTGCTGCGGAGAAGCCCAGCACGGCCGCGGATTCCTTCGCGGCGTTGTGAAGCGCCTGGCGCTGGGCAGCGTCGTCGAGCCCTTTGGCTGCGCGCTGATGCTGGGTCATGAAGATCACCGGGATCATGCGGAAAGTCGAGCCATTGCCGATACCCGCCAGCATGAACAACACGATGAACGCGCCGAGGAAGCCGGCGAAGTTGCCGCTTGATCCTGCGCCCGGCATGAACGAAATGACGACGAATACCGAGGCGATCATGCCGACGAACGTCCACAACGTCACTCGCGCGCCGCCCAGGCGGTCCGAGATCCATCCTCCGACAGGACGCGTCAGCGCGCCTGCGAGCGGCCCGAGGAACGCATAGGCGGTCGAGTTGATCGATGGGAATTGCGCCTTGGTCAAGAGCGCGAAGCCTGCCGAGAAACCAATGAAGGAACCGAACGTGCCGATATACAGCCAGCACATCAACCAGTTGTGCATGCGCTTGAAGATTACGGCCTGATCGGCGAAAGAGGCTTTCGCGTCGGCGATATCGTTCATGCCGAACCACGCGGCAATCGACGAAACGATAATGAACGGCACCCAGATGAAGCCCGCGTTCTGCAGCCAGATGCCATGCTCGACGCCTTCCTTGACGAAGGTTTGGCCGCCGCCTGCGAAGGAGGCGAACGCGGCCGTGGCGATCACGATCGGCGTCACGAACTGCACCAGCGACACCCCCAGGTTGCCGATGCCCGCATTCAGTCCTGTCGCCAGCCCTTTTCTGGCTTTGGGAAAAAAGAAGCTGATGTTGGCCATCGACGAGCTGAAGTTCGCGCCGCCAAACCCGCACAGCAACGCGAGTACGAGCATGGTGGAATAGCTCGTGGCCGGATCGCGCAACGCGAAGCCCATGCCAAGAGCAGGAATCAGCAGCGTGGCCGTGGAGACGGCGGTAAAGCGCCGGCCGCCGAAAATGGGTACGAGAAACGAATAGAAGATGCGCAGCGTGGCGCCGGAAAGCGCGGGCAACGCGGTCAGCCAGAACAATTCGTTCTTGGTGAAGTGGAAGCCGCCCTTGTCGAGGTTGACGACCACGACGCTCCACAACGACCACACGGCGAACGCGAGCATCAGCGCGGGGATCGAGATCCACAGGTTGCGGTTGGCAATCGCCGAGCCGCGTGTTTTCCAGAAAGCCGGATCTTCCGGCTCCCAATTTTTCAGCACATGGTTGGACATGGTTTCAGCCGATGGGTTAGGTGGATGCGCGTGGCTCGACAGCCGTGCCATGCGCGCGAAAAGAGAAATGCATCCAGATGAGGCTGACAGCCGTCGCGCCGAAAAGCAGCATGAAACACGAGCTGCTGACGCCGGTCAGGTCGGCGAGCACGCCGAAAAGAATCGGCAGCGCGAAACCCGCCAGACCGCCCGCAAGCCCGACCACGCCGGACACTGCGCCGATGTTGCCGGTGTATTCATCGGAGACGAATTTGAAGACCGAGGCCTTGCCGATCGCCATGGCAATGCCGACGGTGAACATCAGCACGGTGAACAGCGTGGGAGAAATGGCGATGTTGAACGCGAGCGGGCCTCGGGCCGATTGCACGATCAGGTCGGTGTCGGGATAGCTTAGAAAGAAGAAGCAGGCGAGCACGGTCCACATCACGACCCAGGTCGTTTTTTGCGCGCCGAAGCGGTCCGAGAGCCATCCGCCGACCGCGCGCAGTACGCCGCCGGGCAACGAGAAACACGCAGCGAGCAGCGCCGCCTGTTCGATATGAAAACCGTAGTGGTTGACGTAGTAATGCGGGAGCCACAGCGCGAGGCCCACATAACCGCCGAACACGACCGAGTAGTACTGCGAGTAGCGCCATGCGCGGCGATCTTTCATCACGCGCAACTGGCTCGAGAAACTCGGCGGATTTTCGACGCGATGTGCGGGATTAGTAGCCGAGGTCATCCAGAACACCACGGCCGTGACCAGCATTGCAATGGCGTAGACCTTCGGCACGATCATCCACGTGCCGAAGCTCACGATCAGCACCGGCGCGACGAATTTGGTCAACGCAGCGCCGCTGTTGCCGGCGCCGAAGATGCCCATTGCGAGGCCCTGGCGGTCTTTGGGGAACCAGCGCGCCACGTAGGGCGTGCCGATCGAAAAACAGGCGCCTGCGAGCCCGATCAGAAGTCCCAGCGAAATGAATTGCCAGAACTGCGTGGCATAGGTGAGCAGCCAGATGGGAATGACGGTGGCGAGCATCGTGAGGAAAAAGACGATGCGGCCACCGAAGCGGTCCGTGCAGATACCGAGCGGCACGCGTGCAAGCGAACCCGACAAAACCGGCGTGGCGGCGATCAGGCCGAATTCGGTATCGGAGAGGCCGAGCTGCGTTTTCAGCGGAATGCCGAGAATCGCGAACATCATCCAGATCGCGAAGCAGATGGTGAAAGCGAAAGTGCTCGACCACAGGACGCGCCAGGCGCGCGGATCGACTGCCGCCAAAGCGGACGGAGTAGTCGCGGGAGTCTTGCGTGAGGCCGTCATGGTGCGCGCCTGTCGATTAAGTTTGCGTTGTAGTGGGAATCGACTGCAAGATTAGGAATTGCGCGGCGTGCCGCCCATTCGCCGATGGGATGACGCGACTTCATGTCGCTCCTCCGGCGGGACTACTTCGAACGGAGTAAATCCGTGCCAAACCCAAATGGGACGGACCCGGGACGGACCCGACGCCGCAACTTCGCGACTACGCACCACCCGCTGGACATGAGGACAGGACATGGCTGAAGACGATTTGAAGCTGACGGTTTCACCGCAGCAGTTTTCCATCGACGTAATGCTGGAAAAGTACGCAAAGGGCGATGAAACCCGGATCGACGATATCTACCGGCGGGTCGCGCGAGGCGTGGCGCTCGCGGAACCCGAGGCGCTTCGCAAGCAGGCCGAGACGGCGTTTTTCGAGAATTTCCAGCGCGGCGCGCTGGGCGCCGGGCGCATCATGAGCGCGGCAGGGACGGGAATCCAGGCAACGCTCATCAACTGCTTCGTGCAGCCGGTGGGCGACGCGATTCAGGGCATCGACGAAAACGGCTTGCCGGGCATTTACGTGGCGTTGCTGCAGGCCGCCGAAACCATGCGGCGCGGCGGCGGCGTGGGTTACAACTTTTCCGCCATCAGGCCGAAAGGGGCGCGCGTGCATTCGACGGGTTCATCGGCGTCGGGTCCGTGCAGTTATATGGACGTATTCGATGCATCGTGCAGGACCGTGGAAAGCGCGGGCTCGCGACGCGGCGCGCAGATGGGCATTCTCGACTGCACGCACCCCGACTTGCTGGAGTTCATCGCGGCGAAGCATGTGAAGGGGCGCTGGAACAACTTCAATGTATCGGTCGCGGTGACCGACGAGTTCATGCAGGCCGTGTCCGACGACGCGTCGTGGCAACTCGTGCATCGCGCGGAACCGTCGCCCGCGTTCAAGGCTTCCGCCGACTCACATCAGCGTGACGACGGTTTGTGGGTGTACCGCGAGGTGCAGGCGCGTGAAGTGTGGGACACGATCATGCGTTCGACTCATGACGTGGCGGAGCCCGGCGTGGTCTTCATGTCGCGCATGAACGACGACAACAACCTGCGCGCCGTGGAAACGATTCGTGCGACAAATCCGTGTGGCGAGCAGCCTTTGCCCGCGTATGGATGCTGCAATCTCGGGCCGCTGAACCTGACGCGTTTCGTGCGCGATCCGTTCGCGCAGCGGCATGGCGGCACGCCGGTCTTCGACTGGGATGCGCTTGCCAAGAGCACACGCACGCAGGTTCGTTTTCTCGATGACGTGCTCGACGTGACGCTCTGGCCGCTGCCGGAGCAGGACAAGGAAGCGCAGGACAAGCGGCGCATCGGCGTTGGTTTTACAGGACTCGGCGATACGCTCGTGATGCTCGGTGTTCGCTACAACTCGAAAGAGGGACGCGAATTCGCGGCGCGCGTGGCGCGGACGATGCGCGATGAGGCGTATCGTGCATCGGTTGATCTCGCGCGTGAGCGCGGCGCGTTTGCGCTCTTCAATGCAGAAAAGTATCTTGAAACAGGCACTTTTGCGTCACGTCTTCCCGATGACCTCAAGGATGAAATCCGCCGCGACGGCATCCGCAACAGCCATCTGCTTTCCATTGCACCGACGGGGACCGTGAGCCTTGCGTTCGCGGACAACGCGTCGAACGGAATCGAACCCGCGTTCTCGTGGAGCTATACCCGCACGAAGCGCATGGCCGATGGCAGCAGGCAATCGTTCGCGGTCGAGGATCATGCGTACCGGTTGTATCGTGAGCTTGGGGGCGATGTGAAGGCGCTACCCGACTACTTCGTCAGCGCGCTCGACATGTCCGCGCACGATCATCTGGAGATGATGGCGGCGGTTCAGCCGTTCGTGGATACATCGATTTCGAAGACCGTCAATGTCCCCGCCGATTATCCCTTCGATGCCTTCAAGGATCTCTACTTCGATGCATGGCGTCGCGGGCTGAAAGGGCTCGCCACTTACAGGCCCAATGAAACCCTTGGCGCGGTACTCTCAGTCACCCCCGAGACGCCGGCGGTCGTTGCTTCCGATCCATCCGATGCAGCCGACTCGGAAGTGCAACTCGATCCGTTGCGCATTGCCATCGATCACCGGCCGCGCGGTGAATTGCCGGCGATCATCGAAAAAGTGGAGTACCTCACGCAAGCGGGCAAGAAGTCGCTATACGTGGCGGTGTCCTTCATGGAGATCACGGGGCGGCTTGGCGGTGAAGATGTCACCATCGAGCGGCCTATCGAGTTCTTCATTCCAACGGGTCAGCGCGATGAATCGCAGCAGTGGATCACGGCGACCATGCGCTCGTTGTCGCTTGCTGCGCGTGGCGGGTTTGTCGCACGCAACTTGCAGGACATGCGCAAGGTGTCATGGGATCGCGGCCAAGTGCGTCTGGGCGATGTAGAGCATCTCGATGGACACAGGTCACCGCGCTGGCACGATTCCGAAGTCGCGGCGCTCGCGTATGCGATCCAGCAGATTTTGCATCGGCGCGGATTTCTCGATGTCGAAGGCGGACAAGTACCGTCGCGCTTGCTTGCTCAACGCCGCAAGGACTCGGCGCAGGCCACGCAGGACGTGCCCGCTTCCGCTGGTGAAGACAACGACATCACGACCGTTGTAGAAGAGAACGCGGATGCCGCCAACCCTCACGCATTGCTGCCGATCCCGGGCCGTAAATGCCCGACATGCGGCGCCAACGCGATGATTCGCAAGGACGGCTGCGACTTCTGTACTGCGTGCGGTGAAGTAGGGGCTTGCGGATAACGCCGGCCTGATCTTTTATTGACCGCGGACTTCGTGAGTCTGCGGTCAATGCTTCCCACCTTCAACCTTCCACTTCTACAGCAACTTCTTCCCGGGCAAGCTGAGGCCTGAACGGCTTCCACAACGGCTGCGCTTCGGGCAACCAGTCATCGAGTGCGGAGAAGTCTTCCAGCGGTGCTAGATCATCCATGATCGGCTCCTGTGTGTTCAAAGCACATTCAATGCACATTCAAGGCGATTACTGGATTCGTGCCTTGCCGCTTTGCGTGACCGACCCGTTGGCAAATTCGACTATCGAACGATTGCGTTCTTCTGCGAGCGCCGCGTCACGAGCGCGTTGATCGTGCTGAGCGGCGATCGCGATACCTGCCATGCTGCGATCCGGATACGTGTTCCGGTTCAATGCGGGCAGTGTTCCGTTTGCATAAGAAGCGGCGAGTTCGGCGCGGACCTGTTCGCGAGTCATGGTGCTTTGCGACGTCGTTGCGGTTTGATAGGTTCCGGCGCGCCCGATGCCGCCATCGGCAAAGGCGGTCGTTGCAACGAGTGCGGATACGGCGGAAAGCGAGAGCGCTGCGATTGCGGTTTTCACGGTGATGCTCCTGTCGGTTCAAGCGAAGGCATGAATCAGATCGATGCCATTCGAATAGATGCACGGGCAGTCAGCGGCAAATGCGATGTGCCGCGCTGCGACAGGACGAAATGTAGTCAACCGCGACTGCGGGATAAATGATGCTTAGGCGAATTGATTAATCACGAGATCCGAACAATCGCAAAGCGCCTTATTCCAAGGGGTTTTGGAGAAAAGCTATCGGTGCGATAGGGGCTTAAGCCCTTACACTGAGGATGGTTGAAAGTGCTGAATTAAATTGCCGACCGGCGCGACGTTGCAAAAGAAAGGGGTTTATTCGTTGTAAAAAGCCCGCGAATAAACCCCTTCAATAAGCGCTCTTAAACGACCACTTCAGCGGTTCCAGCAACATCCGGTGTTCCGTGCTTGACGATAACCGAACGCGGTGTCGCTGTCGGTAAGCAGCGCTCTTCCGCATCTTCCTGACCGGACAACAACGGGCAACGCTCGAACAATTCGGCGGCCCAGTCGACGAACACGCGCACTTTGGGCGACAAGTGCCGGTTATGGGGATACACGACCGAAATAGGCATGGGCAACGGCTTCCATTGCGGCAGCACTTCGACCAGCTCACCCGAACGCAGGTACGGCAGCGCCATGAATCGTGCGATCTGCACGAGCCCGACGCCCTTCACGCCGCAAGCCAGATAAGCCTCTGCATCGTTCACCGCGATGGCGCCACGCATCTTCACATCGACAGATTTCCCATCGATGACGAAATCCATATCCATCACGCGGCCGGTACGGCTGGAAAAATAATTCACCGCCGTGTGCTGCTGCAATTCCTCGATGGTATGCGGCACGCCATGCAGTTCAAGATAATCCGGGCTCGCCGCGGTCAGCCCTTGAAAAACGCCAATCCTTCTTGCAACAAGACTAGAATCCTGCAAAGTCCCCACGCGAATCACGCAGTCCACGCCTTCCTGAATCAGGTCGACCGGTTTGTCGCCGAATCCGATCATCAGCTCGATATCCGGATAACGCGTATGGAATTCACATAATTGGGGCATGACGATCATTCGTCCGATCGACCCCGGCATATCGATCCGCAATTTGCCGCGCGGACCTTTTCCTGTATTGGCGAATGAACTCTCGGTTTCTTCAATGTCCGCGAGAATCCGCACGCAGCGCTCATAGTAAGCAGCACCGTCGGGTGTGAGGTTCAAGCGTCGTGTCGTACGTTGCAGAAGACGCACGTTAAGAAACGCTTCAAGGTTTTGAATAATCGTCGTTACCGAGGCGCGAGGCATATCCAGCGTGTCTGCAGCGCGCGAAAAACTATTGGTATCGACGACTCTTGTAAACACCTGCATAGCTTGTAGCCGGTCCATTTTTCTCTCACCGTCAAATCTTTGCAGCGCATGGAATAAAGCCGCTGCGAGGATGTTGTAGGAATGGGCAGTGTCAAATTGATCGTGATTGTTCAGCGCGACCGAATTGTGTTGCCGGATTATAGGCATTTATTTCGAAAGACGTAGACCTCAGAATTCGTCCCATCGCAATCAAGGTGGGATGGCGCGGACGCGCTGAAAATAACCATGGCATCGACGCTGGATCTGGGCCTCTGCATAGAGGATGTTCGAATCGCGGGACATGCGCAACCCATAACCTTGCGCAGTTATCGCCCCGCATCGGACGGCACCGTCCTGCCGGTCGTGCTTTATTTTCATGGCGGCGGGTTTGTTCGCGGCACGCTCGACGACGCGGATATCGCAGCGACGACCATTGCCCGCGATACCCCCGCGTGGGTCGTCTCGGTCGGTTATTCGCTCGCGCCGGCCTTTCCTTTTCCGGCGGCGCCCGAAGACGCATACCGGGCGGCGCAGTGGGTGGTGGCGAACGCCCGTGCACAAGGGGCCGATGCAAATCGCATCGGCGTGGCGGGACACGATGCAGGCGGCAACTTAGCCACGTGTCTTGCGGCGATTGCCCGGGACCGCGGTGACATCGCAATCCACGCGCAAGCGTTGCTCGCGCCCTTGCTGGACCCGAGCATGACGCGCATGGCCGACGAGAACAAGGCGCTGTCACCGGACATCTGCGCGTCCGAGTGCGCGCAGTGTTACCGGGCGTATCTGCCCAATGCTTCGCAACGGCTTCATCCGTATGCGGCGCCGCTGGAATCGAGGCGTCTTGCAGGACTGCCGCCGGCATTGATCGCGAGCGCCCAGCATGACCTGTTGCATATCGAGGCCGAGAAATACGCCGGCGAACTGATCGCGGCGGGCGTGCCGACTGAAGTGACGCGCCACGTCGACGCATCGCATTACGGGCTGGTCACGGATCCCTCCGCGCTCGCCGACGTGGTCGCGTTCTTCAGGAAGCGGCTGCGGGATAGGACCGACCATGCGCAGCGGCCAGGGCACACGCGCGCCAAGCCGAAGACGCATGCAGCACACTAAAAATTTAAAACAATCTCAACGACTTTATTGGAGCATCGCATGTCCATCACTCGCAAACGAATTACCGTCGCGCTAGGGGCGACGCTGGTCGTGGCAGGCATCGGCACATACACTGCCATGCACGGTTTCGGCCTGCCGGTCAACAACGCCGAGGCCGCGGTCCAGGCCGCGCCGCCCGCAACGGAAGTGGATGTCGCCACCGTGGTCTCGAAGACCATCACCGACTACCAGAACTATTCGGGGCGCCTCGAAGCCGTCGATAAAGTCGATATCCGGCCGCTCGTGCCCGGCACGATCGTAGCCGTGCATTTCACCGACGGCGCGCTGGTCAAGAAGGGCGATCCGCTCTTCACGATCGACCCGCGTCCGTACGTGGCGGCGGTCGACCAGGCTGCGGCGCAACTCGCGGCGGCTCAGGCGCGCAACGGTTATACATCGACCGATGCGGCGCGCGCCGAGCGTTTGCTCACGGACAATGCGATCGCCAAACGCGATTACGACGAGAAGCAGAACGCCGCGCACGAGGCGGCGGCCAACCTGAAGGCGGCGCAAGCGGCGCTCGAAACCGCGAAGATCAACCTGACGTACACGCATATCGTGGCGCCGGTGTCGGGTCGCGTATCGCGTGCGGAAATGACTGTGGGCAATATTGTTTCCACCGGTTCCAGCGCGCCGTTGCTGACCACTTTGGTTTCGGTCTCGCCCATCTACGCATCGTTTGATGTCGATGAACAAACCTACCTGCGTTACCTGAGCCGCGACTCACGCTCAAGCGTGCCGGTTTCGCTCGGCCTTGCAAATGAAGATGGTTTCTCGCGCGAAGGCAAGGTGGCATCGGTCGATAACCAACTGGATACCGGCTCGGGCACCATCCGCGTGCGTGCCCGTTTCGACAACAACGACGGTTCCCTGCTGCCGGGGCTCTATGCCCGCATCAAGGTCGGCGGCGGGACGCCGCATCCGGCAGTGCTGATCGAAGATGCCGCTATCGGTACGGACCAGGACAAGAAATTCGTCATGGTCGTCGATAAAGACAGCCGCGTTCAATACCGTGAAGTCACGCTCGGCACCCAGAGCGATGGTTTGCGCGTGATCGTGAAGGGCTTGCAGCCGGGCGAACGGATCGTGGTGAACGGTCTGCAGCGCGTGCGTCCGAACGATGTCGTGAAACCCAACGCGGTAGCAATGGCGAGTGCGTCGCCGGCAACAAAACAAGCTTCATAAGACGCGCTTTATAGCCGCTTAACGGTGGCTCCTGGTGTGCGTGACAGCGGCGAGTTCCGGTACGGGACACGCTGCGGGAAACGCGCGCGCAGCCTCTCATGCTTATAAAGAAATCGTCATGAACATTTCCAAGTTTTTCATCGACCGCCCGATCTTTGCGGGCGTGCTGTCGGTGCTCATCCTGCTGGCGGGTGTCATCGCCATGTTCAAGCTGCCGATCTCCGAGTATCCGGAAGTCGTGCCGCCGTCCGTGGTCGTCCATGCGCAATATCCGGGCGCAAACCCGAAGGTGATTGCTGAAACGGTGGCGTCGCCATTGGAAGAGCAGATCAACGGCGTGGAAGACATGCTGTACATGCAGTCGCAGGCGAACAGCGACGGCAACCTGAACATCACGGTGACGTTCAAGCTCGGCACGGACCCGGACAAGGCACAGCAACTGGTGCAGAACCGCGTGTCGCAAGCGTTGCCGCGTTTGCCGGAAGACGTGACGCGTCTTGGCGTGACGACGATCAAGTCGTCGCCGACGCTCACCATGGTGGTTCACCTGAACTCGCCGAATAACCGTTACGACATGACGTATCTGCGCAACTACGCGCTGATCAACGTGAAGGACCGGCTGGAGCGGATTCAGGGCGTGGGGCAGGTTCAGCTCTGGGGCTCGGGCGATTATTCGATGCGCATCTGGCTCGATCCGCAGAAAGTCGCGCAACGCGGCATGACGGCGACCGATGTGGTGAACGCGATTCGCGAGCAGAACGTGCAGGTGGCGGCTGGTGTGATCGGTTCATCGCCGACCTTGCCGAACGTGCCGTTGCAGTTGAACGTGAACGCACAGGGGCGCTTGCAGACCGAACAGGAATTCCGCGACATCGTGCTGAAGACTTCGCCTGACGGCGCCGTCACGTACCTGCATGACGTGGCGCGCGTTGAACTGGCGGCATCGGAATATGGACTGCGTTCGTTGCTCGACAACAAGACCGCGGTCGCGATGGCGATCAACCAGCAGCCGGGCGCGAATTCGCTGCAGATCTCCGACACGGTCCGCAAGACCATGAAGGAACTGCAGGCGGACATGCCCGCGGGCGTGGAATACCAGATCGTGTATGACCCGACGCAGTTCGTGCGCTCGAGTATCGACGCGGTGATCCACACGCTGGCCGAAGCCATTGCGCTGGTCGTGCTGGTAGTGATCGTGTTCCTGCAGACGTGGCGCGCATCGATCATTCCGTTGTTGGCCGTTCCGGTTTCGATCATCGGTACGTTCTCGTTGTTGCTCGCGTTTGGATTCTCGATCAACGCGTTGTCACTCTTCGGGATGGTGCTTGCCATCGGGATCGTGGTCGACGATGCGATCGTGGTGGTGGAGAACGTCGAGCGCAATATCGAGGCCGGCTTGTCGGCGCGGGAGGCGACCTACCAGGCAATGCGAGAGGTGAGCGGGCCAATCGTCGCGATTGCGCTGACGCTGACCGCCGTGTTCGTGCCGCTCGCATTCATGTCGGGCCTGACAGGTCAGTTCTACAAGCAGTTTGCGATGACCATCGCCATCTCGACGGTGATCTCCGCGTTCAACTCGCTTACCTTGTCGCCGGCGCTCGCAGCAATGTTGCTGAAGGGCCACGACGAACCGAAGGACTGGCTCACACGCGGCATGGATCGCGTGTTCGGCGGATTCTTCCGGCAGTTCAACAAGGTCTTCAAACGCGGTTCGGAGAAATACGGCAAGGGCGTGACGGGTGTCATCAACCGCAAGGCCGTGATGGTCGGCATTTATGTCGTGCTGCTGGCAGGCGCGGTGATGATGGGCAAGGTCGTGCCGGGCGGCTTCGTGCCCGCGCAGGACAAGGAGTACCTGATCAGCTTTGCGCAACTGCCCAACGGTGCATCGCTGGATCGTACCGAAGCGGTGATCCGCCAGATGACGGAGATCGCGCGCAAGACGCCGGGCGTGCAAAGCGCGGTGGAGTTTCCGGGTTTGTCGGTGAATGGCTTCACCAACTCGTCGAGCGCCGGCGTTGTGTTCGTGACGCTCAAGCCATTCGACGAACGCAAGGGCCGCGCGCTGTCAGCCGGTGCAATCGCGGGTTCCCTGAATCAGCAGTACGCCGTGATCAAGGGGTCCTTCATTGCCGTGTTCCCGCCGCCGCCGGTTCTGGGTCTCGGTACGTTGGGTGGTTTCAAGCTGCAACTGGAAGACCGTGGCGCCCTGGGGTATGCCGCATTGAACGACGCCACGCAGGCGTTCATCAAACGCGCATCGCAGTCGCCTGAACTCGGCCCGACGTTCTCGAGCTATCAGATCAACGTGCCGCAATTGAACGTGGATCTGGACCGGGTAAAGGCAAAGCAACTGGGCGTGTCCGTCACCGATGTTTTCAGCACGATGCAGGTGTATCTCGGCTCGTTGTACGTGAACGACTTCAACCGCTTCGGCCGTGTGTATCAGGTGCGGGTGCAGGCGGATGCGCCGTTCCGCGCGAACACGGAAGACATCGGCTTGCTGAAGACGCGCAATGCGAACGGCGAAATGGTGCCGCTCTCGTCGCTCGTGAAGGTGACGCCGACTTACGGTCCGGAAATGGTGGTGCGCTACAACGGCTATACCTCAGCCGACATCAACGGTGGGCCGGCTCCGGGTTATTCGTCCGGTCAGGCGCAAGCCGCAGTGGAACGCATCGCAGCCGAAACGCTGCCGCGCGGCATCAAGTTCGAATGGACCGACCTGACGTATCAGCAAATCCTCGCGGGCAATGCAGCGTTGTGGGTGTTCCCGATCAGCGTGCTGCTGGTGTTCCTGGTGCTGGCTGCGCTCTATGAAAGCCTGACGCTGCCGCTCGCCGTGATCCTGATCGTGCCCATGAGCATTCTCTCGGCGCTGGTCGGTGTATGGCTCACAGGTGGCGACAACAACATCTTCACGCAGATTGGCTTGATGGTGCTGGTGGGCTTGTCGGCGAAGAACGCCATTTTGATTGTCGAGTTTGCGCGTGAGCTGGAGATGCAGGGACGCTCCATTGTGGAAGCCGCGATTGAAGCAAGCCGTCTGCGTCTGCGTCCGATTCTGATGACGTCGATCGCTTTCATCATGGGCGTGGTGCCGCTGGTGATTTCGTCGGGCGCCGGTTCGGAGATGCGTCACGCGATGGGCGTGGCGGTGTTCTTCGGCATGCTCGGTGTGACCTTGTTCGGCCTGATGCTTACGCCGGTGTTTTATGTGCTGTTGAGAAAGCTGGCTGGCGGCGAGCATCTCGTCGACAAGCACGGCCACAATCCGCACATGCGCGGTGTCAATGCTTCGCTCGAAGCATGAGAGAAATTGAAATGAAAACGCTGAATATCAAACGATGGCTGGGATTGTCGGCGCTGCTCGGGTCGTTGCTGGTCGTCGCGGGCTGCTCGCTCGCACCGACTTATGCCAGGCCTGACGTGAAGGAGCCGGCTGCGTTCAAGGAAACATCGCAGACGGTGCTTGCCGCATCCGAGCAGGGCACGTGGAAGACGGCGCAACCGTCGGAGCAGGTGATGCGCGGCGAATGGTGGACCGTCTTCAACGACGACACCTTGAACGACCTCGAACGCCAGGCCGCCGATGCCAACCAGAACCTGAAAGCTGCAGCGGCGCGCGTGTCGGAATCGCGTGCAATCAACCAGACGGCGCGGGCGGGCTTGTTCCCGACGCTCGACGCAGGTTTTGGCCCGACGCGCGAGCGGCTGTCGCCGGCGTCGCAATTCCTGCCGCAGAACACCAACGTGCCGTCGCAGACCTTGTGGCGCGCGCAGGCGAGTGCATCGTACGAAGTCGATCTGTTTGGGCGCGTATCGGATTCGGTGAAGGCGGCAAACGCCGATACCGCGCAAAGCGAAGCGCTATTCCGCTCGGTACAACTTGCCTTGCAAGCGGACGTTGCGCAGAACTACTTCAACTTGCGCGAACTCGATGCCGAAAACGATGTGTTCGCACGCACGGTCGCATTGCGGGAACAAAGCCTGAAGCTCGTGCAGCATCGCTTTGCAGAGGGCGACATCAGCGAGCTCGACGTTGCACGTTCGCGTTCCGAGCTTGCGAGCGCCAGGTCCGACGCCATGACGGTGCAGCGCATGCGGGCTGCATCGGAACATAGCCTTGCCGTGTTGCTGGGCAAGTCGGCGTCGCAGTTCACCATGGCCGCCAACCCGCTGACGCCCGTCGATATCAAGATTCCACCGGGCTTGCCTTCGTCGTTGCTTGAACGCCGTCCGGATATCTCGGCAGCCGAACGCGCGATGGCGGCAGCGAATTCGCGCATCGGCGTGGCGAAGTCGGCGTTCTTCCCGTCGCTGAACATCACCGGTTCGGGTGGGTTCGAGTCGGCAACGCTCGGCGACCTGTTCAACTGGTCAAGCCGTACGTTCCTGCTCGGACCGTTCGCGGGTACGGCGCTCAATCTTCCTATCTTCGATGGCGGCCGTCGCAAGGGCAACCTCGCGAACGCACGCGCCATCTATGAAGAGGATGTGGCGAATTACCGTCAGCAGGTGCTGGTGGCGTTCCAGGAAGTGGAGGACAACCTTTCCGACCTGCGCATTCTGGAAACGCAGACGCAGACGCAAGCTGAGGCTGTGAACGCATCGAATCGCGCAGCGCAGCTCTCGCGCACGCAATACACCGAGGGCGCAATCAATTACCTCGATGTGATCGATGCCGAGCGTACCGTACTGCAGTCGCAGCGCACTGCGGTGCAACTGGCGGGCGTGCAGGCGACGTCCACGGTGAACCTGATCCGTGCGCTGGGTGGTGGCTGGGGCGATATGCCGGTGGCATCGGCTGAGCCGGCTGTTGCCGCCTCTGACGCGTCAAACGCGAGCGTGGCATCGCGATAAAAACGCGATTGTTCAAGCCGCACGACAAGTGTCTTCGATTACAGCGGGTTTATCCGGAGGCTCCCGATCCGTAGAATTCTGTTTATGGATACGGGAGCCGTCATGAAAGCATTAATTGAACGACAACTCTACCGGCCTGCCGTCGTACTTCCTCTGTTGGTCCTGATGCGCCTGATGGTGACGCTCGATTTCAACCTGATGCAAGTGACGTTCGTCGTGGTCATGAAGAGTTCGCAATACATATTCCAAGTGGTTTTCAGGCATCGCCATGACCGTGGCGATGCCCAGAAGCCGCAGCAGGTCCATGCCATGCATGAGAAGACCTGCCACTGCTGAACCTGCCTCAATACACTTCCGGAACGACCATGGTTTCCGGCACGGGCTGGCGCAAGTAGTCATCGTTGTAGACGCGGTCAGGCAATTCGATCGCCGGGTGTTCGATCTCGTGGTACGGCACCTGGCTCAACAGATGACTGATGCAATTGAGGCGAGCACGTTTCTTATCGACCGCCTGCACTACCCACCACGGCGCCTCGGGAATATGCGAGCGCGCCAGCATCACTTCCTTCGCCTGCGTATAAGCCTCCCAGCGGCGGCGGCTTTCAAGATCCATCGGACTGAGTTTCCATTGCTTGAGCGGGTCTTGGATGCGCGCCTGGAAGCGCACTTCCTGCTCGTCGTCGGTGATCGAGAACCAGTACTTCAGGATCTGCACACCGCTTCTCGCCAGCATCTTTTCGAACTCCGGCACTGAGCGGAAGAACTCTTCGTACTCGTCGTCGGTGCAAAAGTTCATCACGCGTTCCACACCCGCGCGGTTGTACCAACTGCGGTCGAACAGGACGATCTCGCCGCCCGCCGGCAAGTGCGAGACGTAACGCTGGAAATACCATTGCGTGCGCTCGCGATTGTTCGGCGCGGGCAGGGCGGCTACGCGGCACACGCGGGGATTGAGCCGCTGCGTAATGCGCTTGATCGCACCGCCCTTGCCGGCGGCGTCGCGGCCTTCGAAGATCACCACCAGACGATGTCCGCTCGCAACCACCCAGTCCTGCAACTTTACGAGTTCGCCTTGCAGCCGGAACAGCTCGCGGAAATAAACCTTGCGCTGCTCGCGCGCTTCGGCGGAAAACGCACCTTCGCCGTCGAGAATCCGGTCGTCGACTTCCATCTCCAGTTCTTCGTCGTAGCTGTCGATCAGGTCTTCTTCGAAGCGGCGCTGTTTTTCCTGCGAATTCATGAGTAGCTCCGTTGATTTGGCATGTTGGCGGCGTTCTGGTATTGCTGGGCATCGCTGGAATCAGGACGCAATCCTGCACAATGACGATTATCCGGCCGCTTGATTTCAGGAATGTTACGGCAGCAAACGCTATTCCGGGAGGCTGATTGGTCGGATGGATCATCGGCCCCGCTTTAAAACGCCAATGCGGTAGCATCGCCCCACGTCGTTACGCCAATCAGATAACCGC
>NZ_CAXTGZ010000086.1:0-16060 GCF_964243625.1 uncultured Caballeronia sp. | reverse complement strand
TGCGTTCAACTGGTATCCGCTGTTTGCCGTGCCGGTTTCGTTTGCCGCGGCCGCGGTCGTGGGTATCGTGCTGGAACGGGTGGTGTTGAAACATCTCTACGGACGTCCGCTCGAAACGCTGCTGACCACGTTCGGCATCAGCCTGATCCTGATTCAGGCAACGCGCACGATCTTCGGCGCGCAGAACGTGCAGGTGACGAACCCGTCGTGGATGAGCGGCGGCGTGTCCATCATGCAGAACCTGATCCTGCCTTATAACCGTCTCACCATTCTCGGCTTCTCGTTGGTCGTCGTGCTGCTCGCCTGGGTCGTGCTGACCAAGACGCGCCTCGGCCTCTTCGTGCGCGCCGTCACGCAGAACCGGCGCATGGCAGCGTGTGTCGGCGTGAAGACGGCACGTGTCGATTCGTATGCGTTCGCGTTCGGCGCGGGCATTGCCGGATTGGGTGGATGCGCGCTGTCGCAAATCGGCAATATCGGACCTGACCTGGGGCAGAGCTACATCATCGATTCATTCATGACGGTCGTGCTCGGCGGCGTCGGACAACTGGCGGGTACGGTTATCGGCGGCTTCGGGCTCGGGCTTGTCAGCAAGACGATCGAGCCGTTCTGGGGCGCGGTGCTCGCTAAAATCGCGGTGCTCGTGCTGATCGTGTTGTTCATCCAGAAGCGTCCTCAGGGCATGTTTGCACTGAAGGGCCGAAGCGCCGAGGTTTGAGATGAATACACCCAACGTCTCCGCGAATCTCGATGTCGCGCCACAACCCGACGATCAGGCGAAGCGCGAAGGCTTCGCCTTGGGCCTGCCGCCGCGCGCCGCCCTCTTGCCGCGCAGCGGCTGGGTTGCGCTGATCGCATTCATCATTGCAATGGGCATCTGCGTGCCCATCGCCGCGTTGGTACTTCCCGAGTCGAGCGCGTTCCACCTCAGCGCTTATTCGATGACGCTCATCGGCAAGCTCATGTGCTACGCGATCGGCGCGCTGGCACTCGATCTCGTGTGGGGTTATTGCGGCATCCTGAGTCTCGGGCACGCGCTCTTCTTCGCGCTCGGCGGCTACGCCATGGGCATGTACCTGATGCGCTCCATTGGACGGGAAGGGAATTATCAGAGCGACCTGCCCGACTTCATGGTGTTCCTCGACTGGCACAAGTTGCCTTGGTACTGGCAAGGCACCGAGCACCTCTGGTACGCGTTGTTGCTGGTGATCGTGGTGCCGGGCGTGCTGGCGTGGGTGTTCGGATTCTTCACCTTCCGCTCGCGCGTGAAGGGCGTGTATCTCTCGATCATCACGCAAGCCATGACCTTCGCCGCGATGCTGCTGTTCTATCGCAACGAAACAGGATTCGGCGGCAACAACGGCTTCACCGACTTCAAGCGCATTGCGGGATTTCCGATCACCGCGGCAAGCACGCGGACCGTGCTGTTCCTGATGACGCTCGGCGTGCTGATCCTCGCGTTTATCGCGGCGCGGGCGATTGTCACGTCGAAGCTCGGACGCGTCGTAACCGGTGTACGCGATGGCGAAGCGCGGCTGATGTTCCTGGGCTATAGCCCGCTCGCGTACAAGCTCTTCATCTGGACCGTGTCCGCCGTGTTGTGCGGCATCGCGGGCGCGTTGTATGTACCGCAAGTCGGCATCATCAACCCGAATGAAATGTCGCCGGGGAATTCCATCGAGATGGCGATCTGGGTGGCCGTTGGCGGACGCGGAACGTTGATTGGACCAATCATCGGCGCGTTTGCGGTGAATGGCGCGAAGAGCTTTTTTACGGCGAACTTTCCTGAGTATTGGCTGTTCTTTCTGGGCCTGATCTTCACGCTCGTGCCCTTGTTGCTGCCAAGCGGAATCATGGGTCTTATCGACATGGCGATGCGCAAGAAGAAAGCCGGAGGGCATTCACATTGATCACCTCATTGACCTCACCTAACGCATACAACGCCTTGATCGTGGACCTGCCGCCCTTACCCGAACTCAACGAGCGTAACCAGAACGGCATCACCGGCCTGGGCCATGTGCTGGATCCGGGCGCTATCGACGTATCGCACGGCACGATTCTTTATCTCGAAGACGTGACCGTGAGCTTCGATGGTTTTCGCGCGCTGAACAAGCTGACGTTGTCTATCGACGTCGGCGAACTGCGCTGCGTGATCGGCCCGAACGGCGCGGGCAAGACCACGATGATGGACGTCGTCACCGGAAAAACTCGTCCGGATTCGGGCAAGGTGTTCCTCGGGCAAACGTTCGATCTGTCGCGCATGTCGGAGCCGGTGATTGCGCGCACGGGTATTGGGCGCAAGTTCCAGAAGCCCACCGTGTTCGAGAATCATCCGGTCTGGGAAAACCTCGAACTCGCGATGAAAACCGACAAGGGATGGCTTGCGTCACTCAGGTCGAAGCTGGATCGCGAGGCGCAGGCGCGCATTGAAGAAACGCTGGAATTGATCCATCTCGAAGCCGACGCCACGCGTTTCGCCGGCGAGTTGTCGCACGGCCAGAAGCAGCGTCTGGAAATCGGCATGCTGCTGATGCAGCAACCCGCCCTGCTTCTGCTCGATGAACCCGCCGCCGGCATGACGGATCACGAGACCATGCAGCTCGCCGAGTTGCTCAACAAGCTGCGCGGCACCTGTTCGATGATGGTCGTCGAGCACGACATGGAATTCGTCGCGGCGCTGTCCGGCGAAACAGGCCGCGTGACGGTGATGGCAGAAGGCAGCGTCCTCGCGCATGGCACGCTCGACGAAGTGAAGCGCAACGAGAAAGTGATCGAGTCGTACCTCGGCCGCTAATTTGGCCAACACGGGAATCCAGAAATGCTCGAAGTCGATTCACTCAACCAGTTCTACGGCGGCAGCCACATCCTTCGCGATGTGAAGATGACCGTGCCCGATGGAAAACTCACCGTATTGCTTGGCCGCAACGGCGTGGGCAAGACTACTTTGCTGCGCTGCCTGATGGGCGTCGTCCCCACGAAAAGCGGCACGATTTCATGGCGCGGCGCGAAGATTTCATCCATGCCGACTTACAAGCGCGTATCGAGCGGTCTTGCTTATGTGCCGCAAGGACGCGATATCTTCGGGCGGCTGACGGTCGAGGAAAACCTTCTGGTGGGCGCGGCGAGCCGCAAGTCGCCATCGAAAGTACCGGACCGGATCTACGAGCTTTTTCCCGTGCTCAAAGAGATGAAGCATCGGCGCGGCGGGGATTTGTCGGGCGGCCAGCAGCAACAGCTAGCGATTGGCCGCGCGCTGATGAGCGAACCGCAACTGCTGATTCTCGATGAACCCACCGAGGGCATTCAGCCATCGATCATTCAGGATATCGGGCGCACGTTGCGCCAACTCGTCGATGAAATGGGCATGACCGTGTTGCTCGTCGAGCAGTACTACGACTTCGCACGCGAACTCGCCGACCGGTATTGGGTAATGAGCCGCGGCGAGATTGTCGCGGGTGGCGCGGGCGCGGATATGGAAGCGCAAGGCGTGCGGGAGTTGATCGCTGTCTGACGCACGCCGTAACATGGCGGCTCGTCCCGATCTTTGACGCCTTATGCATCACGAACCTATCGCTGCACTCTTGCCCTTGCCCGACGCTGATGAATGGCATGGCAAACTCGAACTTGGCTTCACGCAACAGTCGCCGGCGCGTACGGCGCTTACGCATCGCAGGCATGTTGGCCCATTGCGCATGCAGCGCGCGCTGTACCCGGAAGGCGATGCCATCTGCCACGCGGTGATCGTGCATCCGCCGGGCGGTGTGGCGGGCGGTGACCGGCTGGCTATCGATATCGATCTGGCCGCGCAAACGCACGCTGTCATCACCACGCCCGGCGCGACCAAGTGGTACAAGGCGAACGGCAAGCTCGCCACGCAGCGCATCAACATCCATGTTGGCGCGAACGCGAAGCTCGACTGGCTGCCGCAGAACAACATTGTGTTCGAGTCGTCGAATGTGGCGCTGGATTTCACGCTGACGCTGGATGAGACCGCCACGGCTATCGGCTGGGACGCAATGCAGCTGGGCCGTCAGGCAGCGGGCGAACGATGGTCCGAGGGAAAGCTCGCCTCGATTGCCCGCATCAAGGACAACACAGGCCGGCTGCGATGGTTCGAACGCACGCTGCTCACGGCCGACGACCCGCTGCGCAAGGCGCCGCAAGGGCTCGCCGGTTTTCCTGCTTACGGCACGCTCTGGGCAATCGGCCCCGCTTGCGACGACGCGCTGGCGGAATCCATCGCCGCAAATCTCCCCTTCAACGACACCGTCCGCGCCGCCGTGTCTTGCGTGACGCCGGGCGTTCTGATCGTGCGCGCCGCGAGCCATTCCATGGAGCCGCTACAGCTTTTGATGACGCAATGCTGGTCAACGTTGCGTCCGATCATTCACGGTATCGATGCAAAACCGTTGCGGCTTTGGACTACGTAGCCGGGTAAGTACGCACAAAACTGGCACCACGAGAGCGCATAAAAAAGCCCATAATTTGTGCATCACTCAAACACGTACGACGCACAGCCTTTACCATCAAGGCGCAAACCCGGTGGCACGACTCTCGCTTAAACACCTTTCCGACGAGTGCATCCAATAGACGATACGCACCGCGCCACACAGCCTCAAGGAAAGCAGACAAATGACCAGCACGCTTCGCCGCACCGCCCTTCGGTTCGCATTCAGCACGCTCGCCTCCGCCCTTCTCGCCATTCCGGCGCTCGCCCTGACCTCGAACACCGCTCACGCCGACGCGCTCGACTCCATCACGAAAGCCGGCACGCTCAAAGTCGCGGTGCCGGAAGATTACCCGCCGTTCGGCGCGGTCGGCGGGGACATGAAACCGCAGGGCTACGACATCGATATGGCAGCGCTGCTCGCCAAATCGCTGGGCGTGAAGCTGGAACTGGTTCCGGTGAACAGCGCGAACCGCGTCCCGTACCTGACGACGAACAAAGTGGATCTCGTGATTTCGTCGCTGGGCAAAACGCCGGATCGCGAGAAGGTCATGGACTTTTCCGCCGCATACGCGCCGTACTTCCAAGGCGTATTCGGTCCCGCCGATATCAAGGTCACCGGCCCGGCCGACCTGAACGGCAAGACCGTCGGCGCGACCCGTGGCGCGCTCGAAGAAATCGCGCTGACGCAAATGGCGCCGACCGCAAATATCAAGCGCTTCGAGGATAACAACGCGACCATCCAGGCGTTTCTCTCGGGTCAGGTCCAGTTGATCGCGGCGGGCAACATCGTGGCGGCGGCGATCCTCGCGAAGAATCCGCCGCGCCGTCCGGAACCGAAATTCGTGATCAAGAACTCGCCATGTTTCGTCGGCATGAACAAGAACGAACCGCGCCTGCTCGCGAAGGTGGATGCCGCCATTGCCCAGTCGAAGAAGGACGGCACGCTCGAAGCCATGTCGCAAAAGTGGTTCAAGGCGCCGCTGCCGGCCGGTCTGTGAAGTCTGAAATCTCGCTCGATCATCTGAAATAAAACAACAAGGCGCCGGTCAATGGCATATCAACTTCAGTTCGGCGACCTCGGGCAGTACGCCGGCATGTTCGTGAGCGGCGCGGCGGTCACGCTGGGGCTTACCGCTGTATCGACGGTGCTCGGCCTCACGGTCGGCATCCTCGGTGCGGCGGGCAAAGGCAGCAAATATCCGGCGCTGCGCTCGTTCGTGGGCGGCTATGTGGAGGCAATCAGAAATACGCCGTTCATCGTCCAGTTGTTCTTTGTGTTCTTCGGGCTGCCGGCGCTGGGAATCCGCATCGATGAATACGTCGCGGCCGTCCTGGCAATGACGCTGAACCTCGGCGCGTATTCGGTCGAGATCATCCGCTCGGGAATCGCGGCCGTGCCTAAAGGACATCTCGAAGCGGCGGCATCGCTTGCGATGACGCGCGGCGAGACCTTCCGGCACGTGGTCCTGCCGCAAGCCATCGCCAAGGTGTTTCCGGCGCTGACCAGCCAGATCGTGATCACGATGCTCGGCTCTGCGGTCGTATCGCAGATATCGGTGTCTGATTTGACGTACGCGGCGAGCTACATCCAGTCGCGCAATTTCCGCGCGTTCGAAACCTACTTCCTGATCACCGCGATGTACCTCGTGATGGCGATCATCCTGCGCTTTCTGCTCAACGAAGCCGGCAGGCGCATGTTCGCCCGCAACATGCGAGGCGCGCGATGATCGAATTCACCTTCGAACAGATCCTCACCAACTTGCTGCTCGCGGCGCGCTGGACGATCGTGCTCTCGATCGTCTCGTTCGTGGCGGGCGGGATCGTGGGCTTCGTGCTGCTGGTGATGCGCGTATCGAGTTCGCGCGTGTTGCGGACGATCGTGAAGGTCTACATCGAGATCTTCCAGGGCACGCCGCTCCTGATGCAACTGTTCCTCGTGTTCTTCGGCCTGCCGTTGCTCGGCGTTGAAGTTCAACCCTGGATCGCGGCAACGGTCGGACTCACGCTGTTCACGAGCGCGTATCTCGCCGAAATATGGCGCGGCTGCGTGGAAGCGGTTCCCAAGGGTCAATGGGAAGCATCGTCGAGCCTTGCGATGAACTACTTCGAGCAACTGCGTCACGTGATCATTCCGCAAGCCACGCGCATCGCCATTGGCCCGACGGTCGGTTTCGGCGTACAGGCCGTGAAGGACACGGCGCTCGTCTCGATCATCGGCTTCACCGAACTCACCAAGGCGGGCACGATGATTTCGAACGCGACCTTCCGGCCGTTCGTGGTCTACGGTCTCGTTGCGGTGATCTACTTCGTGATCTGTTATCCGCTTACCCGTTACGCGCGCACGCTCGAAAGGAAATGGAATGCCGCTCGTTGAAACTCAAAACCTCAAGAAGCAATTCGGCACGAACCAGGTCCTGAAGGGCATCGATTTTTCGGTGGAACCGGGACAGGTGGTGGCGATCATCGGGCGCAGCGGCTCTGGCAAGAGCACCTTGCTGCGGACCTTGAACGGACTGGAAAGCATCGACGAAGGATCGATTGAAATCGACGGCGAACACATCGATGCTCGTCACGCCGACCTGCGCGCGTTGCGCCTGAAAGTGGGCATGGTGTTCCAGCAGTACAACCTGTTTCCGCATCTGACCGCAGGTCAGAACGTGATGCTCGCGCAGACGGTGGTCAAGAAAGTCCACAAGGCAAAGGCACGCGCCACCGCCGAGCAGGTGCTAGAACGCGTTGGTCTCGCCGATAAGTTCAATTCCTATCCTGAGCAACTATCGGGCGGACAACAGCAACGTGTGGCAATCGCACGCGCGCTGGCGATGAAACCCACCGTTCTTCTCTGCGATGAAATCACGTCAGCGCTCGACCCCGAGCTCGTGGGCGAAGTGCTGGCCGTGGTCGAAAGCCTCGCCGCCGATGGCATGACGCTCATCATGGTCACGCACGAGATGCGTTTTGCACGGCGGGTATCGAACAAGGTCGTGTTCATGCATCAGGGGCGCGTGTGGGAAAGCGGCACGCCGGAAGAGATTTTCGAGCGGCCGACGACCGTCGAACTCCGCAAGTTCATACAATGAAATCGTAGGGAAGCGATGCTAGGATTCTTCAAAAATCGCGTCCTGACTAAAACACGTCCAAGCCATGAAGCTAACTCACCGCGAAAAAGACAAGCTGCTGATCTTCACCGCCGCATTGCTGGCCGAACGCCGCCGTGCACGCGGGTTGAAACTTAATTACCCGGAAGCCGTCGCCTTTATCTCGGCGGCATTGATGGAAGCGGCGCGCGACGGCCGCACGGTCGCCGACGTCATGCACTACGGCACCACCCTGCTCACGCGCGATGACGTCATGGACGGCGTGGCGGAAATGATCCCCGACATCCAGATAGAAGCCACCTTCCCCGACGGCACCAAGCTCGTGACCGTTCACCATCCGATCCCCTGATTCCCTGAAGGAGCCGCGCATGATCCCGGGCGAATATCTCATCGACGATGGTGAGCACGAACTCAACGCGGGCCGCGAGACGGTGTCCGTGACGGTATCGAATACTGGCGACCGGCCCGTGCAGGTCGGCTCGCATTTTCATTTCTTCGAAGTCAATACGGCGCTCACGTTCGAACGCGCTAAGGCGCGCGGCTTCCGGCTGAACATTGCGTCAGGTACGGCAGTGCGCTTCGAGCCGGGCCAGGAACGCACGGTCGAACTCGTGGCGCTTGCCGGCGACCGCAAGGTGTTTGGCTTTAACGGCCTCGTGATGGGTCCGCTTTGATCTCTACTTCAGGATTATTGAAATGACGCTACGCATCGGACGCCGCGCCTACGCGGAGATGTTCGGCCCGACCACCGGCGACCGCGTGCGTCTCGCCGATACCGACCTGCTGATCGAAGTCGAACGCGACTTCACCACCTATGGCGAAGAGGTGAAATTCGGCGGCGGCAAGGTGATTCGCGACGGCATGGGCCAGTCGCAGCGCGTGCATGCCGAAGTCGTGGATACGGTCGTGACGAACGCGCTGATCCTCGACTACTGGGGCATCGTGAAGGCGGATATCGGCATCAAGGATGGACGAGTGTTTGCCATCGGCAAGGCGGGTAATCCGGATATCCAGCCGGGCGTGACGATTGCGATCGGCGCCGCCACTGAAGTGATCGCAGGCGAAGGGATGATCGTGACGGCGGGCGGTATCGACTCGCATATTCACTTCATCAGCCCGCAACAAATCGATGAAGCGCTGGCCTCGGGCGTGACGACCATGCTCGGCGGCGGCACGGGTCCCGCGACCGGCACGAACGCAACCACGTGCACGCCAGGTCCGTGGCACCTGGAACGCATGCTGCAAGCCGCCGATGGCTGGCCGGTCAACCTCGGCTTTCTCGGCAAGGGGAACGTGAGCTTGCCCGCGCCTGCCATCGAACAGATCAAGGCCGGCGCGATCGGGCTGAAGCTGCACGAGGACTGGGGCACGACACCCGCGGCCATCGACAACTGTTTATCCGTTGCCGACGATACCGATACGCAAGTCGCCATCCACACGGACACGCTGAACGAAGCAGGGTTCGTGGAGACGACCGTCGCTGCTTTCAAGGGCCGCACGATCCACACGTATCACACCGAAGGCGCGGGCGGCGGCCATGCGCCGGACATCATCAAGGTCTGCGGCGAGTCGAACGTGCTGCCTTCCTCGACGAATCCTACGCGGCCGTACACCATCAACACGCTCGATGAACACCTCGACATGCTGATGGTCTGCCATCACCTTGATCCATCCATTGCGGAAGATATCGCGTTCGCCGAATCGCGCATTCGCCGGGAGACCATCGCCGCCGAGGACATCCTTCACGACCTGGGCGCGTTGTCCATGCTGTCGTCGGATTCACAAGCAATGGGCCGGGTCGGCGAAGTCGTCATGCGCACGTGGCAGACCGCGCACAAGATGAAAACGCAACGCGGCGCGCTGCCCGAAGACAACGCGCGCAACGATAATTTCCGCGCGAAACGCTACGTCGCCAAGTACACCATCAACCCGGCGATCACGCATGGCATCGCGCATGAAGTGGGTTCCATCGAAGCGGGGAAATGGGCCGATCTCGTGTTCTGGGAACCGGCGTTCTTCGGCGTGAAACCCGCGATGATCTTGAAGGGCGGCATGATCGCCGTCGCGCAGATGGGCGACCCGAACGCGTCGATCCCGACGCCGCAGCCGGTGCATTATCGCGAGATGTTCGCAACGCGCGGCGGGGCGCTGGGCAAGACATCACTGACCTTCGTCTCGCAGATGGCGCTGGATGACGGCATCGGTGAGAAGTACGGTCTGAAGAAACAGGTGGTCGCGGTGAAGAACTGCCGGAATATCTCGAAGGCCGACATGATTCACAATGCGTACAGGCCGTCGATCACCGTCGATCCCGAAACGTACCAGGTCGTAGCCGACGGCCAGTTGCTCACCTGCGAGCCGGCAACCGTCCTGCCGATGGCGCAGCGCTACTTCCTTTTCTGAGACCTCAATGCGCACGATCGACAAACGTATCGAAGCGAAACTGGCTGCGCCGCTGATCAAGCGCGCGCCGACGCTCACCCTCACCTTCGATGACCGCTGCAAAAGCCGCCTCGCTGCCACGCTGGACAACGGTGAGGAAGTGGCGCTGGTGCTGCCGCGCGGCACGGTGCTGCGCGACGGCGATATCCTCGTTGCCGACGATGGCGGTCTGGTTCGCGTGATCGCCGCTCCGCAAGACGTGCTGGTGGTTCACGCGCACGACCCGGTCACGCTCACGCGTGCCGCATATCACTTGGGCAATCGCCACACGCCGGTGGAAGTGGCAGCCGGACAATTGAAACTGGAAGCCGATCCGGTGCTGGAAGACATGTTGAAGCGCCTCGGCGCGCATGTGGATCACGCACTGACGCAGTTCCAGCCGGAAACGGGCGCGTATGGCGGCGGCCACAAGCACGGGCACGACGAAACGTTCGTGGAAGACTATGCGCTCGCGCAAAAGGTCTTCGACGAACATCATGGCCACTCGCACGATCACGCGCATGGGCACGACCACGATCACGGCCATGGCCACGATCACGGCGACCATTCGCAATGCTCGCACGGGCATGAAGGCCATGAAGGGCACGACCACGGTCATGCGCACCGCTGAACTCACGGCGCTTCTGCACCTGGCGTCGCCGGCGTTGCCTATCGGTGCGTTCAGTTATTCGCAGGGTCTGGAATCGGCGATAGAACATGGTTTTATCCACGATGGCGACAGCGCCCGCGACTGGATCGCAAGCGGCCTGACGAATGTGCTGGCGCGCGGCGAACTCCCGTTCCTCGCGCATCAGATGAACCGCTGGCTGACGCACGACGCCGCCGCACTCACGCAAGCCGACGAAGAATTCCTCGCCAGCCGTGAATCGGCGGAATTGCGCCGCGAGACGCAGCAAATGGGCTGGTCGCTTGCGCAGTTGTGCACGCAACTCGAATGGGGCGACGCCGCGCGCCTCGCCACGCTCAACGCGATCAAGCCGGTCTCGCAGCCAACGGCATTCGCGTTCGCCGCCTATGCCCACGATGCCGCGCCCGACGCCACCCTCGCCGCCTACGCCTTTGCGTGGGTGGAGAATCAGGCGGCAGCAGCGTTGAAAGCCGTGCCGCTCGGCCAGATCGCAGGGCAACGGATCATCGTGGCGCTGCGCGATCCCATCGAGACCGCAGTCCAGCGGGCGCTCGCGACCTCGCCCGACGAAATCAACACCTTTGCGCCGCAACTCGGCATTCTTTCCGCACGTCACGAGTCGCAATACTCGCGCTTATTCCGCTCCTAGCTCAAATCCATGAACGCACCTGTCTATTCCGCCGCGGCACGCCGCACCAAAAAACTGCCGCCGTTGCGCGTAGGCGTGGGCGGCCCGGTCGGCTCGGGCAAGACCACGCTGCTCGAAATGCTCTGCAAGGCGATGCGCGAAAAATACGACCTCGTCGCCATCACGAACGACATCTACACTAAAGAAGATCAGCGACTCCTCACGGTGGCGGGCGCGTTGCCGGCCGAACGCATCATGGGCGTGGAAACGGGCGGCTGCCCGCACACCGCCATTCGTGAAGACGCATCGATCAACCTGGAAGCCGTCGACCAGATGATCGAGCGCTTTCCGGACGCGGATATCGTGTTTATCGAATCGGGCGGAGACAATCTCGCGGCCACGTTCAGTCCGGAATTGTCGGACCTGACCATTTATGTAATCGATGTCGCCGGCGGAGAAAAAATCCCCCGTAAAGGCGGCCCGGGTATCACCAAATCCGACCTTCTGGTGATCAACAAGATCGATCTCGCGCCTTACGTGGGCGCAAATCTCGACATCATGGCCTCCGATGCCAAAAAGATGCGTGGCGAACGTCCTTTCGTGATGTGCAACCTGAAAGCGCTCGACGGGCTCGATCAGGTGGTGAGTTTTATCGAAAAGAAGGGATTGTTGAAGGTTTGAACCCCGGCATGGGCAAGTCCGGGACGCGGGGAAACTGCGTCGGGTATGTCGAGTGCGTTAGGATATTGCCTTCATTATTCCTATGGCCGTAGCCAGCAACTGGGAGAATTCCGATCGACAGTCCCGCCGACACCGCCGTGATACTGGAACGCGCTTCCGTGGCCTCTTCCGCGCCTGCCAAGGCCGCAGAACAGTCTTCGGGCCGCGTTTCCGTGCTGTTTCATGTCGCGGATTTCAACGACGGCGGCATCGAGACTTCGCTGATGCAATGGCTACGCATCTTCGAGCGCGCCCGCTATGCGGTGACGCTCTCGGTGATGTTCACATCGCCTGCGTTCGAGCAGCGATTTCGCGCGCAGATTCCGCCGGATGTAGCCGTCGAGATCCTGACCGACAAACCCTGGCTCAATACCTTTCAAAAGCGCCGCTACGCGCATACGCTCAGCAAGCTTGGCCGCGTCGGGCGCGATGTGTTCAACACGCTCGCCGTGCGTCCGTACGTGAAAGCGCGCGTGGCCGAGTTGGCGCAGCGTAACGACATCATCATCGACTTCGACATGTCCTTGCGCCGGCTTGCCGGCCGCTTCGGCACGGCATGGCTTGGGGTGAATCACTTCAGCTTCGATGCCCGGCTCGGCGGCCGGCGCCGGAAAATGAAGCGCATGCTGGCCCAATACGGCCGCTACGACGGCATTGCGGCGCTGAACCGGCACATGGCTGAAGAAGCGACCGCGCTCTTCGACGGACATCTGCGCAACGTGTTCGTGCTGCCGAACGCCATCGATATCGACCGGATTCGCGAGAACGCCGCCGCTCGGGAAACGCCGCCATGTCCCGGGCCGTACATTGTTTCGGTGGCGCGGCTCGATGAGATCCAGAAGGATCACCGCACCTTGCTGCGTGCGTATGCGCGCCTTGCCGCGACCCATGAAGGCGCGCTGAAGGAAGACCTCGTGATCGTGGGCGATGGCGGCTTTCGCGCCGAGCTGGAAGCGCTCGCGGCTGAGCTGGGCGTGGGGGAACGCGTGCACTTCACGGGGTATCGGAACAATCCGCACGCGGTGGTCGCGGGCGCGAGCGCGCTGGTGCTGAGTTCGCGCTACGAAGGCATGCCGATGGTCCTGCTCGAGGCGCTGGCGCTCGGAAAACCGGTGATTTCCACCGATTGCCCGACAGGACCACGCGAGATTCTCGACGATGGCAAGTTCGGCTTGCTGGTTCCCATCGGCGATGTGGACGCGATGGCGCTGGCGATGTCGCGTCTGCTGCTGGACGACACGCTACGCGATGGCTTCATGCGCGCGGCGTCGGGGCGCGCGCGGGACTACGGGCTCGAAGCCAGCAACAAGCGGTTTGTGGCGTGTCTCGAGCGGTTGCTGGCGGGAAGGCGTTAGCCCCGGCGTCAGCCTCGGCGTCAGCAACCGCCGGCTCGTGCTTCACGCCGGATCGTGTATTGAAAAGCCGTTTCCTGCTTCCTCGGCATTTGCCCGCAACAACACCCCCAACGCATCCACCGTCCTCGCCGTCGCTCCGCGATGCTTCGCCGCGAATGCCGATGCCGCCGCGCTCATTGCCAGGCGGCGGGGTTTATCGGTGAAAAGATCGCGCAGGCCACGCGCCAGTGCTGCCGGGTCGCTGACACGCAACGCCGCGCCTTCCGCGATCGCATCGTTGGTCGCCTGCGTGAAGTTGAACGTATGCGGCCCAATCAACACCGGCACCCCCGCTGCACACGCTTCGATCAAATTCTGCCCGCCCAACGGCAGCAAACTCCCGCCAATAAACGCCACATCCGACGCCGCGTAATACGCGCCCAGCTCGCCCATTGAATCGCCGAGCAGGACGTTGACATCCAAAGGCAAAGGCGGCGCGGCATCGATACCCGATCCGGCCGCGGTCGCCCGTCCCGCCCACGTCGAGCGCCGGGCCTGGGTCAGCGCAGCGCCGTTGATCAGTGCGGCGACTTCATCGAACCGTTGGGGATGGCGCGGCACCAGAATCAGCAACGCATCGGGCACGTGGTTTCGCAGCGCGGTGAACGCCTGCAGGACCAGCGCCTCCTCGCCTTCGCGCGTGCTCGCCGCCACCCAGACCGGGCGGCCGCCCATCGCCGCGCGCCACGCATGGCCGCGTGCGGCGAGTTCGGGCGGTGCGGACATATCGAACTTGAGGTTGCCGAGCACCGCGATGTTGCGCGCACCCAGCGCGCCGAGGCGTTCGGCGTCGGAAGAAGTCTGGGCCAGAACCCGCGTGAAACCGCCGAACACTTCGCGCGTTGCGTTGCCGAATTTCGCCGCGCGCTTGAACGAACGCGCCGACATCCGCGCGTTCGTCAGCACCAGTGGAACGCCGGCGTGCTTGCACTCATCGATGAGCGTCGGCCAGACCTCCGTCTCCATCACGATGCCAATCGATGGCCGCCACGCGCGCAAAAACCGCCGCACGAGCGACGGGGAGTCATAGGGAAGATAACTGCGCGATACACGCTCGCCGAACAACTGCTCGCCGGTTGCGCGACCGCTCGGCGTCATGTGCGTGAGGAGAATGCGGGCGTCGGGAAACGCGCGCTGCAACGCTTCGATCAATGGTTGCGCCGCGCGTGTCTCGCCCACCGATACCGCGTGAACCCAGATCAGCGGCGAAAGATCGTCGCCACGACGCGCGGGGCCAAAACCAAACCGCTCGCCAATATGCTCGCGATACCCACGCTCCCGCCGCGACCGGATCAAAAGCCGCAGTACGGCAAGCGGCGCGACGATCCACCATAGCGCGCGATACACGAGCCTCAGCATCGGCGCTCCGTCGAGGACTGAAGCCGGGCGGCGCTCAAACCAGCGCCCTTCCCTTCAGGCGCTGCAAGATGCCGAGCGGCGCGCATTCAGGCTGCACCATCGCGTTCACCGGAAGGAAGAAGGTTTGCTCCATCATGTACTGGCCGGCCATTACGGCGTGCGAGGTTTGATCGGAGAAACATACCCAGACGCAGCCGGGCGGAAACGGCATTTCCTGCTGCGGCGATGTCTTTTGATAACCAAGGTCCGCTTTCATTGAATCGTGCAGATGAAGCATCAGGTGATCGTATTCGCTGCGAGGTGTCTTGGTGATTTTCAGCAGGTTCATGAGCCACGCGGAGCCGGGAACCGGCGATTTTATCGATGGCAAAAAGCGCTTTGCCATGTCTTCGAACGGCTCGCCGACCCGCCACACGCGCGGGGCGCCATCCGGATTCACGTTCGTGAACACGCGCAGGATGCGCTCGCCGTAATTGGGCCGCGACGGGAAGGCATCGACGTGAAGACGGCTGTCGTCCTTGCGCCACGACGTCTCGCGCGTTTCCACCTGGTGCAGCCGCAGACTTGTCGGCGCCACGCGCAGCTTGCCGCGATATTCGGGAAAAAGGCCATCCACGAGCGAGCGCGCGTTCGCCTGATAGCGCGCGACCAGCGCACGCACGGCGGATTGCGTGACGGCGTCGCCGAGCACGCCGACGAGCGCGCCGCCGTTGGGCGCGAGGCTGATGTTCTTGCGTTGTGGATCGGCGACCTTGGGGTCGAGCAGCGCGCGCTCGCCACCTTCGATCGCAAACGCCAGGTTTGGAAAGTACAGCACCTTGCCGCGTTCGACACCGGCCAGCAGCGCTTCGCGCGGCACGGAGAGCTGTTGGCCCTGCCAGTCGGCGGAAACGACTTCGATGATTTGAGATTCGGTCATGAGCCTTCGATTGTTTGGATGAGCGAGGGAACGGTCAAGCTGGAAACGCGCTTCCGTTCGACGAGCGAGCCGCATTTTCGCTCAAACCGGCCGCAAAACTCGCTGCATGAAACGTCAGAGCTTGATGGGCCTCAAAGGAGCTGCCTTCAATGCCAACAAGGCAAACGCTTCGGGGCAACGTATCACGGCGACGTTTCAACGCGCGCTTTACAGCAACCCGAACCCTGCGAGCGTCGCCTTGACTTGCTGCAAGGTCGGATGCTGGGAGGCGCTGCCGAGATTCACCACGCGCGGCGACCAGTAGCCGCCTGTGCGCCACGCGGTCGAGAAATTGTACAGCTCGATGGTCGGCCGCTTGAGCGCCGCCGCGATGTGCACGAGTCCGGTGTCCACGCCGACCGTGGCTGCGGCGCCATCGATCA
>NZ_CAXTGZ010000085.1:0-16085 GCF_964243625.1 uncultured Caballeronia sp. | reverse complement strand
CGTCAATAACGGGACAATACGCGGGATCAATTCGGCCGCTATCTGGTTTCAGAATACCAGCGGGCTGAATACGGTAATCAATAACGCCACCGGGGTAATCCAGGCCCCGAGTAACGTGATAGGCAGTTCCGGCAATGGCGCGGTCGATTTCACAAATCGCGGCCAGGTGATCGGCAACCTGATTTTCGCAGGCGGCAACGACACATTGCGCCTTTACACGGGTTCCAGTATCAGCGGCAACTTCAATGGCGGCGGCGGCAACAACACAATTTTCCTGAGCGGCGAAGGGACCGCGACCTTACCCGGCAACATGGTGAACTTCTCTTCGCTGATCAAGAACGACACCGGGTTCTGGACGCTGAGCGGCACGGTGACGGGCGTGACGATCGCGGATGTCCAGCAAGGCACGCTTGCACTCACCGGCAACAACACGAACTACACGGGGAAAGTGCTGGTCGAACCGGCCGGCATTCTGCAGGCTCGCGCGCAGAGCTTGCCGCCCGGCGTGACGGACAACGGGCTCGTCCGTTTCGCCCAACCCGACGACGGCACGTATGCCGGCAGTCTGAGCGGCACCGGCGCCGTCGAGAAGACGGGGGCCGGCGTGTTGACCCTCGCGCCAGCCGCGGCGGGCGGAAACACCTACTCCGGGGGCACTACGATCACTCAGGGCACCGTTGCCATCGGGGCGGACAATGCGCTCGGTGCCGCCAACGGCGGCATCACCTTCAACGGCGGCACGCTGCGGTTCAACCAAAGCGTGGACCTTGCGGGAACGCGGCCGGTCTCGATCAATGCGCCGGGTGGAACTATCGATACGCAGGGATTTTCATCGACAGTCGCGCAAGGCATTTCAGGACCGGGGGCGTTGACCAAGGCCGGGAGCGGCACGCTCGCAATGACCGGTGCGAACACCTATGCGGGAGGAACGACGATCGCGGCCGGGACGCTCCAACTCGGGGCTGGGGGGACTAGCGGGAGCATCGAGGGTGATGTGATTGACAACGGATCGCTCGTCTTCAACCGCTCCGATGACGCTACGTTTTCCGGCGCGATCTCCGGTACAGGGTCGGTCGGGCAGGCAGGCGCCGGCGCTACGACGCTTACTGCGAACAACACGTACACGGGCGGCACGACCATCGCTGCAGGCACGCTTCAACTCGGCGATGGCGGTACATTGGGGAGCATTGTCGGCGATGTGAACAACAACGGATCGCTCGTCTTCAATCGCTCGGATGCCACGACGTTTTCCGGCGCGGTCTCCGGTGCAGGTTCGGTCACACAGGCAGGCGCGGGCACCACAACGCTTACGTCGAGCAACACTTATACCGGCGGCACGACCATCGCTGCAGGCACGCTTCAACTTGGCGATGGCGGTACATCGGGGAGCATTGTCGGCGATGTGAATGACAACGGAACGCTCGTCTTCAATCGCTCCGATGCCACGACATTTTCCGGCGCAGTCTCCGGCACCGGTTCGCTCGCGCAAGCAGGCACGGGCACAACGACGCTTACGGCAAACAACACGTACACGGGCGGAACGACCATCGCTGCAGGCACGCTTCAACTCGGCGATGGCGGCACGTCGGGAAGCATTCTCGGCGATGTGAATGACAACGGATCGCTCGTCTTCAATCGCTCCGATGCCATGACGTTTCCCGGCGCCATCTCTGGCACAGGTTCGGTCACACAAGCAGGCGCGGGCACAACGACGCTCACCGCGAACAACACGTACACGGGTGGTACGGCCATCGCCGCAGGCACGCTACAACTGGGCGATGGCGGCACATCAGGCGGCATCGTAGGCGATGTAGCCAACAACGGATCACTCGTCTTCAACCGCTCCGATGCAGTTGCATTTGCGGGCACGATCTCGGGCACGGGTTCGGTCACGCAGGCCGGCCCCGGCACCACCGTGTTCACCGCCGACAATCCGTACAGCGGCGGCACCACGGTCGCGGCGGGAACGCTTGCCGTCGGTGACGCGCAACACCCTGGCGCAGCGCTTTCCGGCGATGGCAGCGTGAGCGTGGCGAGCGCGGGCACGCTCGGAGGCTACGGCAGCGTCACGGGCAATGTGACGAACAACGGTACGATCGCCGTGGCCGATGCACTCCCCGCTTTCGCCAGCTCAGGCAACGGCGCGTTCACCATTAACGGAACCTTCACCAACGCAGGGCTGGCCGCCGTGGGCGGCGCGGCCGTCGGCAACCGGTTGAACGTGACGGGCAACTACATTGGGGCGAACGGCACGATTGCGCTGAACACGGTGGTGGCGGGCGACAATGCCGCATCCGACAGACTGGTGATCAGCGGACCGGCATCGACTGCGACGGGAACATCGGCGCTCAAGATCAACAACGCTGGAGGCGCTGGCGCGGTGACACTCGCCAACGGCATCCAGGTAATCGAAGCGAACAACGGAGCCACCACTGACCTGAGCGCGTTTCACCTTGCCAGTCCGGTGAAAGCAGGCGCGTATTCGTACTACCTTGCGAAAGGTGGCGTCTCGGACGGCACCGCGCAAAACTGGTATCTGCGTAATACGATTGCGCCCGCTCCGGTAGCGCCTGCGCCCCCCACCACACCCGCGCCCCCCGGCACCCCCGCACCACCTTCCACTGCGCCGTTGCCGGTGAATCCGTCGCTGCCAGTATCCGCCGCCAACCCGCTTGCGCCCGCCGATACCCCCATCGCCGCGCCCGGAACTCCGCCAACGCTGCTCGCGGCGCTCAGTCAGGCAGCAGCGACGCCGGCCACCGCCGCAGCCCCGGCTGCGCCGGTGTACAGGCCTGAAGCGCCGGTGTATGCGGCGATTCCCATGGTCGCGCGGCAGATCGGCATTGAACAGATCGGTACCTTCCACGATCGTCAGGGCGAACAGTCCCTGCTCGACGAGAGCGGCACATTGCCGGCGGCGTGGGGCCGCGTGTGGGGTGGTCACACGACGCAAAGCCAGGACGGCGCATTGAATCCGGAGTTTTCCGGGTCCATTTATGGCGCGCAAGCCGGACACGATATCTACGCAGATTCGACGCCGGGCGGGCATCGCAATCACTACGGGTTTTTCGTCGGCTTCACGCGCGCAACGGGCGATGTCAACGGTTACGCACTCGCGACACCCAACCTCGATGTCGGCCATCTCGCGGTCAACGGTTACAGCCTTGGGGGGTACTGGACGCATATCGGACCCGGCGGCTGGTACACCGACGCGGTGTTGATGGGCACATCGCTCACCATTGATCCGATGTCCCACGATGGCGTCGGTGTGAGCACGCATGGCCACGCGCTCAGCGGTTCACTGGAAGCCGGTTTGCCGATTCCGATTGCGTACGGTCTGGAAGTCGAGCCGCAGGCACAGATCATCTGGCAGAACCTCTCCATCAACGATCTGAACGACGGCGTCTCGACGGTCTCGTTCAAGCACGGCAACACGTTTCTCGGGCGGCTCGGCGTACGGCTGCAAGGGACTTACACCAACGCCATTGCCACGTGGCAACCGTATTTGCGTGTATCGGTATTGCGGAATTTTGGTGCAGGCGACGATGTGACCTTCGCCGGCACGACGACGTTGCCAGGATCCGTGGGGCAGACTGCAGGTCAGGTTGGTGCAGGACTGGTCACGAAGGTGAGCAAGTCTGCCAGCGCTTACGCGACGCTCAGTTACCTGACCAACCTCGGCGGTTCGCATCAACGCACGATCGAGGGTAATGCCGGCGTTCGCTGGTCCTGGTAAGGTGTGGCGGGCTCCCCGCCGGGGCATGGGCTTCGGCGGGTATCGGGCATTTCAGGCCCGCGTCGCGAGGTGTAGGGGCACGGCTCGATCGAAGAAGTCGCGGCACTGCTTATTTCGCCCTGCCTTGCCGCTCACTTGCCGCCAGTGACATCGAGGAACGTGCCGGTGATGAAGGAAGCCTCTGCGCTTGCCAGCCACAGGATCGCGCGCGCGACCTCTTCCGGCTGACCGCCTCTTCCCATCGGGATCGACTCTTTGACACGATCCACCCGTCCCGGCTCGCCGCCGCTGGCATGCATTTCGGTGTAGATGTGCCCGGGGCGAACGCAGTTGACGCGTATTCCGTCGCGTGCGACTTCCTTTGCAAATCCGATAGTGAATGTCTCGACGGCGCCCTTCGATGCAGCGTAGTCGACATATTCATTCGGGCTACCGAGCCGGGCCGATGCCGACGAGATGTTGATCACGGAGCCCCCCCGTCCGTTGTGACGATAGGACATGCGCTTCACCGCTTGCTGGGCACAGAGAATCGGGCCGATCGAGTTGACTGCGAAGACCCGCTGCATCCGCTCGAAACCGAGGTCCTCCAGGCGGGATTGCTGCGCGATGATGGCGGCGTTGTTCACCAGTACATCGATCCGGCCGAACTCCCGGTCGATCGCGGCGAATAGCTGAACGACCTGTTCCGGGTCTGCGCTGTCCGCGCGCACGGGCAACGCCCGGCGCCCCAGCGCTTCCACGTCAGCCGCCACCGCAAGGGCGGCGGACTCGTTGGAGACGAAACTTATCGCTACGTCGTAGCCTTGTGCGGCCGCAAGACGCGCAGTCGCCGCGCCTACGCCACGGCCTCCGCCCGTTATCAGAATCAGCGGTGTCTGCGAGACTGTATCCATCTGGTGAACCTTCATGGTGGCGGGAATGATCACGGGCCGGAAACGATGGCGCATCGGCGGCGTCGGCCGGCCCACTTCGAAACTGGCGAGGACAAGAATAACGATGGCGTGACGCGATGACAAAGCAGATTAAGTCCCGGCCCGGGTTAGAAAAACTCTTTCGATGGAAGGCACATGGCCTTCATAGCCGGACGTTTCCAAACGGGTTACTGTCGCCTTCTAAATCCAATTCGTAACAAAACGCAATGTTCCGGTAACCAGATTGGCGCCATCGATTGATACGATCTGGAAATGCGCGAAACTCGGTCAATGGTCTTCCGCATGCCTTTAGTAATTACTTCGTAATGCATATTGTATTGCCGTTGTAATTTTATGATCCGGTGATAGCTGCACCCGAGGCCTGTGCCAAGCCGCCATGAGTCGAAGCCCGTAATCTCGATTCAATCGGTGCGTAATATTTTTGAGATGTTGCCAAGGTCTTTATGACGCCATCCGAACAAAGTATTGAATCCCCGAAGCCAGGCAAGCACCCGCGTTTGCTGCGAATAGTCGTTGTAGTTGTAATCCTTGCGCTGATCGCGGTCGTTGTCGTGCACTTGCTCCGCGCCAAAAAGGCCCCTCGTCCTACGCCGCCGCAAGTGGTCAGCGTGGCCACGGCGAGCACGGGTTCGATGCCTGAGGTCCTCAGCGAACTCGGCACGGTGACGCCTACCGCGACGGTCACGGTGCTGCCGCAACTGAGCGGCTACCTGACCGCCGTCGGATATCACGAAGGCCAGGACGTGCAGAAAGGCCAGTTCCTCGCGCAGATCGACCCGCGCCAGTACGAAATCGACAAACAACAAGCCGAGGCGACGCTGGCCAAAGACCGCGCCGCCCTGGCGCAGGCACGCGCCGACCTCGTCCGCTTCACGCAGCTCAACGAACGCAAGTCGATTGCCGAGCAGACTTTTGCCGACCAGCAGTTCCTCGTGCAGCAGGACGAAGCGGCGGTCAAGGTCGACCTTGCCAACATCGCGCAATTCGATCTCGATCTGGCGTATTGCCACATCACCGCACCGGTCTCCGGGCGCGTCGGCCTGCGTCTGGTCGACCCGGGGAATTACGTCACGGCGTCATCGTCGCCGGGGATCGTCGTGATCACCACCATGAAACCCACCACGGTTCAGTTCACAGTGCCGCAGGATTCCCTCGCGAACGTGCTGCAACGCATGAACGGCGGCGCACGCCTGCCGGTCACCGCCTACAGCAGCGACAACTCGCGGGAGATCGCAACCGGAACCCTGTATGCGGTCAGCAACCAGATGGCGACGAGCACGGGCACCGTGACGTTGAGAGCGACCTTCCCCAATGACGATGAAGCGCTGTTCCCAAGCGAGTTCGTCAACGTCAAATTGCTGGTCGATACACTGCAGAACGCCGTGCTGGTGCCCACGCCGGCAGTGCAAAGCGGCGCGCCGGGCGACTACGTGTATCTGGTGAACGCCAACAATACGGTGTCGGTTCACAAGGTCGCGCTCGGCCCGAGCGACGGCAAGAACACGGTGATCACGTCAGGTCTTGCAGCGGGCAATATCGTGGTGACGGACGGCACTGATCGTCTGAGCGATGGCGCAAAGATTCAGGCGGCTGCGGCAAAGCCCGCTTCGGGCGTCGCGACCGGTGAGCCCCCTGCAAGCGGCGCGCAAGCTCAGCATAGACACGCCCAAGCCGGCGCGTCTGGCGCGGCCGCTGCCTCCGCGCAAGCTGCTTCGTAGTATCGGACCCATGCGCCGATGAACATTTCCCGCCTGTTTATTCTCCGACCGGTAGCCACGCTGCTGCTGATGATCGCCCTCGTGCTGGTGGGCCTCATCGCGGTGCGCGTCCTGCCGGTTTCGTCGCTACCCAACGTCGACTATCCGACCATCCAGGTGCAGACGTTTTATCCGGGGGCCAGTCCGGATGTGATGGCAACCACCGTCACGGCGCCGCTCGAAGTGCAACTGGGCGAGATTCCCGGCCTGCAGCAGATGACGTCGTACAGCTCGGACGGCGCGTCGGTCATAACGTTGCAGTTCGACTTGTCGCTGAATCTCGATATCGCGCAGCAGAATGTCCAGCAGGCCATCAACGCTGCCAACAGTTTTCTGCCGACCGGCTTGCCGGCGCCGCCAACCTACGCCAAGGTCAATCCGGCGGACCAGCCGATCCTGACGCTCGCGGTCACCTCCCCGTCGATGTCGCTCACGCAACTGGAGGACGCCACCAACAATCGCCTCGGCACCAAGATTTCGGAAGTATCGGGCGTGGGCGTGGTCACCACGAGCGGCGGCAACGTGCCGGCCATCCGCGTGGAAGCGGACCCGCAAAAGCTCGCCGCCTACGGCCTCAACATAGACGACCTGCGCACGTTGCTGAGCTACGTCAACGTGAGCCAGCCGAAGGGCAATTTCGATGGCCCCGACCTCGACTACACCATCAACGGCAACGACCAGATCTCCGATCCGAAGGACTACCTGAACACGGTCGTCGCGTATCAGAACGGCGCGCCGGTGTTCATGCGCGACGTCGCAAAGGTGACCCAGGCGCCGCAGGACGTCGAGCGCGGCGCCTGGTACAACGGCACGCCGGCGATCATCTTGAACGTGCAGCGCCAGCCGGGTGCGAACGTGATCGCGACCGTCAACCAGATCACGAAGCAGTTGCCGCAGCTCGAATCCACGCTGCCGGCGGGCATGAAGGTCACGGTTGTATCGGACACGACGGGCGTGATCCGTTCATCGGTATCCGATGCCGCGTTCGAACTCCTGCTCGCCATCGTCCTCGTGGTGGCCGTGATCTTCGTGTTCCTGCGCAACGTGCCGGCCACGATCATTCCGAGCATCTCGGTGCCGGTATCGCTGATCGGCACGCTGGCGGTGATGTACCAGTTGAACTATTCCATCGATAACCTCTCGCTGATGGCGTTGATCATCGCGACCGGCTTCGTGGTCGATGACTCGATCGTGATGATCGAGAATATCGTGCGTTATCTGGAGGAAGGCAGGACGCCACTCGAAGCGGCGCTCGAAGGCGCCGGTCAGATCGGCTTCACGATTCTCTCGCTGACCATCTCGCTGATCGCGGTGCTGATTCCGCTGCTCTTCATGGGCGGCGTGATCGGGCGCCTGTTCAGCGAATTCGCGGTGACGCTCGCGGTGACCATCGTGCTGTCGGCAGTGGTTTCACTGACAGTCGTGCCCATGCTTTGCGCGCGGCTTCTGCGCGCCCAGGCGCAACGTCATCCGAGCCGTTTCGAGCGCATCAGCGAAGGGCTCTTCGATAAAACCCTCGCCGGCTACGAACGCGGTTTGCGCTGGGTGCTCGACCACCAGATGCTCACGCTGATGGTCGCGATCGGCACGGTCGTGCTGACCGGCGTGCTGTATGTGGTGATCCCGAAGGGTCTTTTCCCGACCCAGGATATCGGCGTGATCGAGGGGATCAGCGTGGCCGACAACTCGGTGTCGTACAAGGCGATGGTCACGCGTCAGCGCGCACTCGCGGACGCCATCCTGAAAGACCCCGATGTCACGTCGCTGACCTCTTATGTCGGCATCGACGGCACGAATTCCACGCTGAACAACGGGCGTTTCCTGATCAACCTGCGCGATCGCGACAAGCGTTCGGACACGGCGCAAGAAATTGCGCGGCGGTTGCAGCAGGAGGTCGCCAATGTGTCGGGCATCAAGCTTTACATGCAGCCTGAGCAGGATCTCACGCTCGACACCACGGTCTCGCCGAACCAGTACAGCTTCGTGCTGCGCGGGCCGAGCCAGCAGGCGTTCCAGAAGTACGTGCCGGAACTCGTCGACCGGCTGAAGCAGATTCCGTCGCTGGCCGACGTGCAAAGCGACATGAACACTGACGGCCTGAGTGTGAACGTGGAAGTGAACCGGCAACTGGCGGCGCGCTTCGGCATCACACCGGCGACCATCGACAACGCGCTGTACGACGCGCTCGGCCAGCGGATCGTCTCGACGATCTTCCAGCAATCGGATCAGTACCGCGTGATCCTCGTTGCGAGACCTGAGTCGCTGCCCAATGTCGCATCCATAGGCAACCTGTACCTGCCAAGCCAGACGAGCAGCACGGGACAAGTGCCGCTCTCTGCAATTGCCAAGATCCAGATCGTCAAGTCGCCGCTCGTGATCAGCCATCTCGCGCAGTTCCCGGCCGTCACGATCTCGTTCAATCTCGCGCCGGGCGCGTCGCTGAGCACGGCGGTCGCGCGCATTCACGAGGTGGAACAAGCGGTCAAGCTGCCGCCATCCATTACGTCGTCGCTGCAGGGCGCGGCGCAGGCGTTCCAGGACTCGTTGTCGAGCGAGGTGTATTTGCTGATCGCCGCGCTGGTGGCGGTGTATATCGTGCTGGGGGTGCTTTATGAGAGCTTCATCCATCCGGTGACGATTCTTTCCACGTTGCCATCGGCGGGTATCGGCGCATTGCTCGCGTTGATGATCGCGGGCAGCGACCTGGATGTGATCGGCATTATCGGCATTGTGTTGCTGATCGGCATTGTGAAAAAGAACGCGATCATGATGGTCGACTTCGCGCTCGACGCCGAACGCAATCATGGCAAATCGCCGCGCGATGCGATCTTCGAGGCGTCGCTGCTGCGCTTCCGGCCAATCCTGATGACGACGCTCGCCGCCATGCTCGGCGCGTTGCCCATGTTGCTCGGCAGCGGCACGGGCTCGGAGCTGCGCCGCCCGCTCGGGCTTGCGATCATCGGCGGATTGACGGTGAGCCAGATGCTGACGCTTTTTACCACGCCGGTCATCTACCTGTTCTTCGACAGGATCGCCGAGCGCGTCAGGAACCGGCGCAAGCGCAACCTGCCTGAAGCGCCCGCGGAGCAGGCGCCGTGAACATCTCGGCGTTATTCATCCGGCGCCCGGTCGCGACCACGCTTCTGGCGATCGCAATCCTGATCTCCGGCGCGCTTTCGTACTTCCGGCTTCCGGTCGCGCCGTTGCCGAACATCGCGTTTCCGGTGATCGTGGTGCAGGCCAACATGGCCGGCGCGAGCCCGAACATCATGGCCTCTACCGTGGCCGAACCGCTCGAACGGCGGCTCGGCACGATTGCGGGCGTGGAAGAGCTGACGTCGATCAGCTACGTGGGTTCATCGATGATCGTGGTCGAGTTTGCGCTAAACCGCGACATCAACGGCGCCGCTCGCGATGTCGAGGCGGCCATCCAGGCCGCGCGCGCCGACTTGCCGTCGACCTTGCGCGCCAACCCGACGTATCGGCAATACAACCCGGCGGACTCGCCGATCATGGTACTAGCGCTGACGTCCGATACGCTCACCAAGGCGCAGCTTTACGATTCAGCGGATTCGGTGATCCAGCAGCAACTTTCGCAAGTGAACGGCGTGGGCCAGATCACGCTGGGCGGCGGCGCGTTGCCTTCGGTGCGGGTCGAGTTGCAGCCGGGCAAGCTGAGCAGCTACGGGATCGGTCTCGAAGATGTACGCGCGGCAATCTCGGCGGCCAACGCCAACAGCGCCAAGGGCCATCTCGACCAGGGCGACCAGCGTTACGTGGTTGTATCGAATGACCAGATCACGAAGGCGGCGCCCTATCGTCAGCTTGTGATCGCCTACCGGAACGGCGCGCCGGTGCTCCTGAGCGATGTTGCCCAGGTGCGCGACTCCAACGAGAATATCCGCAACGCCGGGCTCTTCAACTCGAAGTCGGCGGTGCTCGTCATTGTCTACCCGATGCCCGGCAGCAACATCGTGAGTACGGTCAGGCAGATCAGGAACGTGCTGCCTTCGATCGAGGCGACGCTGCCGAGCAGCGTGCATGTCAACGTCGCGATCGACCGGTCGGAATCGGTGCGCTCGTCAGTGGGCGATACCGAGCGGACCCTGTTCATCGCCGTGCTGCTGGTGGTCGGCGTGGTGTTCGTGTTCCTGCAGTCGCCGCGCGCCACGCTCATCCCGGCAGTGGCGTTGCCCATATCGATCGTCGGCACGTTCGGGCCGATGTACCTGCTTGGCTACAGCATCGACAATCTGTCGCTGATGGCGCTGACCATCGGCACGGGCTTCGTGGTCGATGACGCCGTCGTAGTGCTGGAAAACATCGTGCGCCACCTGGAACTCGGTCTCAGTCCAATAGAAGCCGCGCTGAAAGGCAGCGCCGAAGTGGGCTTCACGGTGATATCGATGAGCTTGTCGCTCATCGCCGTGTTCCTGCCGATCCTGCTGATGCCGGGCATCGTAGGATTGCTGTTCCATGAATTCGCCGTCGTGCTTTCGATTGCGATCCTGATCTCGCTCGTGATCTCGCTCACCGTCACGCCGGCCATGTGCGCGTACGTCCTGAGCCGCGAGAACGCGGGGCATGCCAAGGCGCGATGGGCAGGCTGGGTCGAGCGGCAGTTCGACCGCTTCAAGAACGCCTATGCGCGTTCGCTCACGGCCGTGCTCGATCATTCGCTGCTGGTGATCCTGTTGCTGATCGGCTTGCTGGTCGCCAACGTGTTCCTGTTCAAACTCGTGCCGGCCACGTTCTTTCCCGAACAGGACACGGGCATCCTGATCGGGCAGATCATCGCGGACCAGAGCATTTCCTTTCCCGCGATGGAAAAGAAGCTCGCGCAGTTGCAGCAGATCGTGCAGAAGGACCCGGCGGTTCAGTCGGTGGCAGGGTTCACCGGCGGCCGCGCGCTGAACACTGCGAATGTATTTATTGAACCGAAGCCGCTCGGGCAGCGTCACGTGACCGCGACCGAAGTCGTCAATCGCTTGCGGCCGAAGCTCAACCAGGTCTCCGGCGCGCGGCTCTTTGTCCAGGCGCAGCAGGATCTGCGGATCGGCGGACGGCAGTCGGCGGCTGAATACCAGTACACGCTGACGAGCGATGACTCCGCCGCGCTGTTTGCGTGGACGCCGAAGCTCGTGACCGCGCTCAACAAGGACCGCAGCGCCCTGCTCGATGTCAACTCCGACCTCCAGCAAAACGGCCTGCAGACCTACGTCAACTTCGATCGCGCGACCGCCGCGCGCTACGGCTTCGCGCCCAACCAGATCGATAACGTCCTGTACGATGCGTTCGGCCAGCGCACGGTATCGACTATCTATAACGCGCTGAACCAGTACTTCGTGGTGATGGAAGTCGCGCCGCAATACTGGCAATACCCGGAGACGCTCAAGCAGATTTTCCTGAGCACGGCGGCGGGCAATCCGACCGGCAGCCAGCAGACGCAGATGCCGGGCGCAACGGTCAAGGGCGTGACAGCGGCGAGCGCGGTCGGCGCGGCATCGAGCACGTCGAGCACCAACTCGCTGAACTCGAACGCGCAAGCCAACGCGACCACGAACAGCATTTCCAACAGCAAGGGCGGCAGTTCGAGCGGCAGCGCGGACAGTACAACGGCTGAAACCATGGTGCCGCTGCCCGCGCTCTCCAGCTACGTGAGCAACCATACGTCGACTCAGGTCAATCACCAGAGCGGACTGGTCGCCGCGACGATCTCGTTCAACCTGCCGCCGGGCGGATCGTTGAGCCAGGCCCAGGAGGCGTTGCAAAATGCAGCACGCGAGATCGGCATGCCGGCGAGCATCCACGGCGCGTTCGCGGGCGCGGCGCAAGCCTACGCGCAGTCGATGGGCACCGTTCCCCTCCTGATCATCGCCGCGCTGGGGGTGGTGTATATCGTGCTCGGCGTGCTTTATGAAAGCTCGATCCACCCGCTGACGATTCTTTCGACACTGCCATCGGCGGGAATAGGCGCCACCCTCGCGCTGCTGATCTTCGGCACGCCGTTCTCGGTCATCGCGCTGATCGGCATTATCTTGTTGATCGGTATTGTGAAGAAGAACGGGATCATGATGGTCGATGTCGCCATCCAGTTGCAGCGCCACGAAGGCATGCCGGCGCGCGATGCGATTCACGCCGCCGCGGTGGTCCGTCTGCGCCCGATCATGATGACCACCTTCGCCGCCGTGCTCGGCGCAGTGCCGCTCGCGATCGGTATTGGCCAGGGGGCGTCGCTGCGCCAGCCGCTCGGTATTACCGTGATGGGCGGTTTGATCGTGAGCCAGGTCTTCACGCTTTACACCACGCCGGTGATCTACCTGTACCTGGACCGGTTGCGTTTCAAGCTCGTCAAATGGTCGTCCGGTCTGCCGTGGAACCGGCAGGAAGGGCAAGCGGGCAGCCTCGGGCAATCAGATACAAAGGCATGACGATGAAGATATCCTCCAAACCACTCGCCGCCGCAGCGGCCCTGCTGCTGGGCGGCTGCATGGTCGGCCCGGATTACCATCGGCCGCAAGTCAGCGTGCCGGCGACCTTCCGTGAATTGCCCGGCTGGACCCAGGCTCGACCGGATGCCGATGGTCCCAAGGGCGCATGGTGGACCGGCTTCAACGATCCGCTGCTCGATCAGCTCGAACCGCTCGTGGCGGTATCTAACCAGACCGTGCGGCAGGACTATGCCAATTATCAGGAAGCGCTCGCCGAAGTGAAGGTGGCTCGCTCCGCCCTGTTTCCAACCATAGGCGTGACCGGCTCGGGCACCCGCCAGCGCAGCGCGGCGGGGACCTCGAGCGCGAGTTTGAGCCGCGGTATCGGCAATATTCAGACAGTGAGCAATTCCGGTTCGCTCGAAGGCAATGTGAGCTGGGCGCCTGATTTGTGGGGTTCGGTGCGGCGCACGATCGAACAGAATGCCGCCACCGCGCAGGCGAGCGAGGCGACGCTCGCGAACGCGACGCTCTCCGAACAGATCGCGCTTGCGACGGCCGTAATTCAATTGCGTACCAGCGACGCCAACATCGATCTGCTGCAGCAAACGGTGAAGGCATATCAACATTATCTGGACGTGGTTGCCGACCAGGACAAGTTCGGTATCGTCCCGCCTTCCGACGTACTGACTGCCCGCGCCCAACTCGAAAACGCGCAGTCGAGCCTGATCGCGCTCGGCGTGGCGCGCGCCCAGAATGCGCATGCAATTGCCGTGCTGGTGGGCAAGAACCCGGAAGACCTCGACATCCCGCACAGCACGACGATGCCAAGCCTGCCCAATATTCCCGTCGGCGTTCCGTCGACCTTGTTGCAGCGCCGCCCCGACATCGCGACGGCGGAGCGCCAGATGGCGTCGCAGAATGCGGCGATCGGCGTGGCGGTGGCGGCGTATTACCCGACTGTATCGTTGTCGGCGCTGGACGGCTTCACGCAGTCGCCGTTGGGCGGGTTGCTGCACGTGGCCAACTACGTCTGGTCGCTCGGCGGCAGCGCGACCGAAACGCTGTTCGACGGCGGCGAGCGCAGCGGCGAAGTCGCCGCCGCGAAAGCGGCGTATCAAGCGGCGGTGGCCAACTATCGCGGCACGGTGCTGACCGCCTTCGAGGACGTGGAAAACGACCTCTCCGGCCTGCGCATCCTGGCCGAGCAGTCCGACACGCTCGATTCCGCCGTGCGCGACGCAAGCCGCGCCGCCGAGATTGCGTTCAACGAGTATCAGGCGGGAACCGTTGACTACACGACAGTCGCGACCGCCCAGGCAACGCAGTTGAGCAGCCAGCAAACGGCGCTGAACGTGCAGCAGTCGCGTTTGCTCGATGCAGCGTCGCTGATAGGCGATCTCGGCGGCGGCTGGTCGGACAGCCTGCTGCACGATGCACGCACTGCGACCGCCCCTTGACCGATAGCGGACAACCCCTTGCAGTAGCTATCGTTTCAAACCTGCGCCCCCATCTCAAATTCCGCTTGACATCAGTTTTATGACGAATTTCAATACGAAAGCGGTTTAGTAAAGCGCTTTCGTAGAGGTCGAAGTGGCAAAAATGAAGTTGGGAGCAAGCCTGAGCGATGTCGCGTCGGCCGCCGGTGTTTCGCCGTCGACCGTATCGCGTTACCTCAACGCGGGCATCAAGTTGCCCGCATCGACCTCCGAACGGATCGATGCAGCAATCAAGACCTTGCGTTATGTGCCCAATCCTCTCGCCCGAAGCCTGGGGCGGGGCCGGTCGGACACGGTGGGGCTCGTCATTCCCGACATTGCCAATCCGTTTTTCGCGTCGCTCGCGTCCGCGGTCGAGCAAGCAGCGGAGGAGCATGGTCAAGGGGTTCTGTTGAGCGCAACGTCGAACAGTGCGGCACGTGAAGTGGAATACGTGTCCCGCATGCTGCGCAACCGCGTGAGCGGCCTTTTGTTCGTAAGCGGACATCACAACTCGAGTGACCTCGCCGAAACCCTGGCTGCTGCGCCGGGCCTGATCCTGATCGATGAAGACGTACCGGGCATCGATTGTTCGAAGGTCTTTTGCGATAACGAGAACGGCGGCCGGCTGGCCGGGCAATACCTGGCGTCCGTCGGGCACAAGCGGATTGCGTTCATTGGCGGACCCGAGAAGCTGCGCAGCACGACTGAACGGCTGAACGGCTTGCGCGAAGCCGCGGAAGAAAACGGCGCAAACGTCGTCATGACGTGCTTCGGCAACTATTCGCCGGAGTTCGGCCGGCAGGCGGCGGCGCAGATCCTGCAGTCGAGCGAAGAGCCAACAGCGGTTTTTGTTTCGAGCGGAGAGATAGCGTTTGGTTTGCTGGAGGCGCTGCATGCGGCGGATATTGCCATTCCGGAGCGCCTGTCTCTCATCGTTTTCGACGATGCCGGGCCGTTGCATCTGTTTAATCCCGCATTGACCGCAATACGGCAGCCCATCAGGGAGATGGGAAGAAAGGCAGTGGAGCTCGCGTTGGCGGAACCGGACGAGAACGCTGCGTTCGTCGAGTTCTTGCTGCCTGTTGAACTGATTGTCCGTGCTTCGGTCACGGCACCCAAAGCAACCTGAATATCCAACCTTAAAGGCGAGAAAATGCTAAACCAACTTCGTGGGAAAGTGCTTCGCAAGATAACCTTAGGATTACTACTGACGGCATCCTTGCCTGCGCTCGCGGCTCAGACGTACAGTCTCATTCTCATCAACCAGCAAGCCACCTACTTCAATCAGATGCGCGAGGGCGCACAGAAGCAGGCCGACAAGCTCGGTGCAAAGCTGATCGTCTTCAATGCCAACGACGTTCCAAGCGCACAGAACAATGCGCTGGATGACTACATCCAGCAGAAGGTCGACGGAATAGCGGTCGATGCAATCGACGTGAATGGTCTGCGATCCTCGGTCAAGGCAGCGGCGGCGGCCGGAATAACGGTCGTGGGCATCGACGCCGTACTGCCGCCGGGACCTCAGAAAGCGCAAGTGGGCGTGGACAACGCCGTAGGCGGAAAGCTGATCGCCGACTATCTCGCCAAGTATGTCCAGGCGAATCTCGGCGGAAAGGCCCGGGTCGGCGTGGTCGGCGCCCTGAGTTCCACGATCCAGAATTCCCGCCAAAAGGCATCTATCGATGAACTGGCGAAGTCGCCCGGAATTTCCATCGCCGGGATTGTGGATGGACGCAACAGCCAGGATG
>NZ_CAXTGZ010000084.1:0-16098 GCF_964243625.1 uncultured Caballeronia sp. | reverse complement strand
GATCCATCGATTGATTCTTCAATTACTTCTTTTTCTTCGGGGCCATGACCATGATCATCTGGCGCCCTTCCATCTTCGGCATTTGCTCGACCTGGCCATGCTCTTCGAGGTCAGCCTTCAGCCGCTCGAGCACGCGCATGCCAATTTCCTGGTGAGCCATTTCCCGGCCGCGGAAACGCAACGTGATTTTCGTCTTGTCGCCGTCTTCGAGGAAGCGCGTGAGGTTGCGCAGTTTCACGTTGTAGTCACCGTCGTCGGTGCCAGGACGGAATTTGACTTCCTTGACCTGAACGATCTTCTGCTTGAGTTTCGCCTCGTGCTGCTTCTTGGCTTCCGAATACTTGAACTTGCCGTAGTCCATCAACCGGGCGACAGGCGGAACAGCCTGAGGCGCGATTTCGACGAGATCCACGTCTTGTTGTTCCGACATGCGGAAAGCATCGGCGAGCTTCACGATTCCTAGCGGCTCATTGTCCACTCCGACCAGGCGCAACTCAGGTGCCGTGATTTCCCCGTTGATGCGATGTGCAGACTTATCAGTAGCGATGTTACGTTTCCTCTAAAAATTCAAAAAAACTAGCCGCGCTGCGGGTGGGCTTACTTGTACGCCTGCACGTCCTGCTGCAGACGCTCAAGGAATGCATCGACCGGCATAACGCCAGCGTCGATACCGCCACGAGCACGCACGGCTACGGTATGGGCATCACGTTCTTTGTCCCCGACTACCAGCAGATACGGGACCTTTTGCATCGTGTGCTCACGTATTTTATAACTAATCTTCTCGTTGCGCAAATCGCTCTCTACTCTAAGCCCTTGTTTTTGCAACGATTGGGTCAGTTCCTGCGCATAGTCGGCCTGACTTTCCGCGATGTTCAGGACCACAGCCTGCACTGGCGCGAGCCACGACGGCATTGCACCAGCATGGTGCTCGATCAAAATACCAAGGAATCGCTCCATGGACCCGACGATTGCACGATGCAGCATCACCGGACGCTTGCGGCTATTGTCTTCAGCCACATACTCGGCGCCCAGCCGCTCCGGGAGGACCATGTCGAGTTGCAGCGTCCCGCATTGCCACGAGCGGCCAAGCGCGTCCTTGATGTGATATTCGATCTTCGGACCGTAGAACGCGCCTTCGCCCGGCAATTCTTCCCAGGTCAGACCACAGGCCGTCAGAGCGTCGCGCAGGCCTTGCTCGGCGCGGTCCCAGGTTTCATCGGTGCCGGCACGGGCGTCAGGACGCAGCGACAGCTTGATGTCGATGTGATCAAAGCCGAAATCCTTATAGATGCTCATCGCAAGTGTGTTGAACGCGATCGATTCTTCGATGAACTGGTCTTCGGTACAGAAAATGTGTGCGTCGTCCTGAACGAAGCCACGCACGCGCATCAAGCCGTGCAGCGCGCCGGACGCTTCATTCCGATGACACGAGCCGAATTCCGCGTAACGCAGCGGCAGGTCGCGATACGAACGCAAACCATGATTGAACACCTGCACGTGGCCGGGGCAGTTCATGGGCTTGATGGCGTAGTCGCGCTTTTCGGATTCAGTCGTGAACATGTTTTCACGATAGTTCTGCCAGTGACCCGACGCTTCCCAGAGGGAGCGGTCCATGATCATCGGCGTCTTGATTTCAAGGTATCCGACTTCGTTCAGGCGGCGGCGAATGTATTGCTCGACCTGTTGCCAGATCGCCCAGCCCTTCGGATGCCAGAACACCATGCCCGGCGCTTCTTCCTGCAGATGGAACAGATCGAGCTGCTTCGCGAGCTTGCGGTGATCGCGCTTCTCGGCCTCTTCCAGCATGTGCAGATACGCTTCCTGGTCTTCCTTCTTGGTCCAGGCCGTACCGTAGATGCGCTGCAGTTGCTCGTTCTTCGAGTCGCCGCGCCAGTAGGCGCCTGCAACTTTCATCAGTTTGAAGACTTTCAGCTTGCCGGTCGACGGCACGTGCGGGCCGCGGCACAGGTCGGTGAACCCGCCATGTGAGTAGAGCTTGATGTCGTCGGTAGACGGGATCGATTCGATGATCTCCGCCTTGTATTTCTCGCCGATGCTCTTGAAGTAGTCCACCGCTTCGCCGCGCGTAACGACCCGACGTGAAACCGGTTCGTCCTTCTTTGCGATCTCGGCCATGCGCTTCTCGATCTTCTCGAGGTCTTCCGGCGTGAAGGGACGGCTGTACGCGAAGTCGTAGTAGAAGCCGTTTTCGATTACGGGACCGATGGTGACTTGCGCTTCCGGATACAGGTCCTTGACCGCGTAGGCAAGCAAATGCGCGGTGGAGTGACGAATGATGTCGAGACCGTCAGCGTCCTTGTCCGTGACGATCGAGAGCGATGCATCACGCTCGATCAGCGTGGAGGTATCGACGAGTTCGCCGTCGAGCTTGCCGCCCAGAGCGGCCTTGGCAAGTCCTGCGCCAATCGATGCGGCAACTTCCGCAACCGTCACCGGGTGGTCGTACTGGCGAACTGACCCGTCGGGCAAACGTATCGAAACCATTTCGTTCTCCAAGACGCCGAAAGCCGGCGTCCAAGTTCATTCAACAATGCCTTGCAAGACGCGAAACTACCGCGCGAAGACAAAAAAAATGCGGCCCCACATTCGAGGGGCCGCATTCACTTTTCCTACAACTGCAAAGGCGAAAGTGGTCCTCGACTAGCGTCGTTCCGAAGTTGTATCGGTCAACGTTCGCGGTGCCATCTTGTTCATTTGCCTTTCGCGCCAAGACGCTTGCTGCAGTTTTGAAAATCCGGCGAACCGGACTTTCACTTTCGTTGGTAGGCTCGATTGGACTCGAACCAACGACCCCCACCATGTCAAGGTGGTGCTCTAACCAGCTGAGCTACGAGCCTGAAGAAGCGAAATTATATGGTGCGTTTTGAATCCTGGCAAGTGCTTTCATGCGATGACACTGAAGATATTCGTCGATACGTTTAAGAAGCCCCAACAATGCGCTGCTGATTCAAAGCGTTAAGCCGCATGACCACGAACGAAAATGTGTTAGCCGCGCCGCGTTGCCCGCACGACGCCCTGCACTTCACTCAGCAACGAGCAAGCGCGCTGGATCTGCGCGGCACTCGATACCTCGACCGTGAACTGCATATAGGCAACGTTGCGCCGGCTTTGCGTCTTCACGCCGGTCACATTCATCTTCTCACGTGCAAACACTTCGGAAATGTCGCGCAACAAACCTTGGCGATCGTTCGATTCGACAGCAAGGTCCACCGGATAAACAGACGATCCACGCCCGTTCATGACATCGGCCGACCAGGCTGTTTCAAGCACGCGCTCCGGCGAATGTTCGGCCATCCGCTGGAATGTCGCGCAATCACTGCGATGGATCGACATACCCTTGCCACGCGTCACAAACCCCGAGATGCGATCGGGCGGCGCCGGCCTGCAGCAACGCGCAAGCTGCGTGAGCAATGCGTCTACACCGACGACCAGCACACCGGTGGACGCACCCTGTGCAACGCTTTGCCCGCTGCTGCGCTTTTCGAACTGCGCGGGTGCCTCGGGTTCGGGTTCCGGCGGCGGCGTGTCGTGCAGCGCCTGCTCGATATTGCGCAGGCTGAACTCTTCCTTGCCTACAACCGCATACAGTTCTTCCGGCGTCTTGAAGCCAAGCTTCGATGCCAGTTGATCCAGATTGACGGACGTCTTGCCTTCGCGCTGCAACGTCTTTTCAACCAGTGCCCGGCCGTTTGTGATGTTCTCTTCGGAATCGACCGAATTAAACCATGCGCGCACTTTCTGCCGCGCGCGCGGACTGTGCAGATAGCCGAGCAAAGGGTTGAGCCAGTCGCGCGACGGGCCGCCCTCCTTCACCGCGACGATTTCCACCGTCTGGCCGTTTTGCAAAGGCGTGTTGAGCGGCACCATGGCGCCATCGACACGCGCACCGCGGCAACGATGCCCTAGTTCGCTATGCAGGTGATATGCGAAATCCACCGGCGTCGAGCCGTGCGGCATCGCAATCACGCGCGCCTGCGGCGTGAGCACGTAGATATGGTCGTCGTCGAGGGTTGCTTCGCGCAGATGCTGCCAGGGTTGCGCACCCGGTTCTTCGCTTTCGGAAACGTCTTCCTTCCAGGCCAGCAGTTGCCGCAACCACGCGATCTTCTCGTCGTATTTTTCAGCCGCCGTCACCTGCCCGCCGTAGGCTCGCGTGCCGGCTTCCTTGTAACGCCAGTGCGCCGCCACGCCATACTCAGCGAAGCTGTGCATTTCCATGGTGCGGATCTGGACTTCAAACGCGCGGCCATCGTCACCGACCACCACCGTATGCAGCGACCGATAACCATTGGGCTTCGGCCGCGAGATGTAGTCGTCGAATTCCCGCGGAACCGGCTGCCACAGGTTATGGACAATACCCAACACCGTGTAGCAATCCTTGATATCGTCGACGATCACGCGAAACGCGCGCACGTCGTTCAGCTCGGAGAAATCCAGCTCCTTGCCGCGCATCTTCTTCCAGATGCTGTAGATGTGCTTCGGCCGTCCGCTCACCTCAGCGCGGATGTGCGCCGTAGCCAGCTCTTTCTGCAAGCGCGCGATGGCACTGGTCACATACGCTTCGCGCTCGATGCGTTTTTCGTCGAGCAGCTTGGCGATGCGCTTGTATGTAGGCGGTTCCTCGAATCGAAACGCGAGGTCCTCCAGTTCCCACTTCAGTTGCCAGATGCCGAGGCGGTTTGCCAGCGGCGCATAGATCTCGAGCGTCTCGCGCGGTACATCGGGCGACGGATCAAGCTTGTTCGCCGCGTAAAAGCGCAGCGACTGCAGCCGCGATGCAAGGCGGATCAGCACCACCCGAATGTCTTGCGCAAACGCCAGCAACATCTTGCGCAGCGCTTCGACCTGGGCGCGACGCGCCGCTTGTGCGTCGCGGCCCGTCTCGGGCAATGTCGCCTGCGTGGCGCGCGAGCTGACGGAGCCCAGACGCCACAGCTTGCGGACATCGGCAACAAGGCTTTGCACCTCTTCGCCGAAACGTTCGGTGATCACACGTTCCGGATCGTCGATATGCGGCGCGATGGCAAACAGCGCCGCCGCCGCGATTGCCGCCGGATCTACGTTCAACGTCTGCATGATCCGCGCCGTGCCGGCTGCGTGTTCGGCCAGCAACTCGCCGCTCGTCAACCGCGCGTCGCCAGCGTGTTCGCGTACGAACGCGAGCGCGTCGTCGAAGGACGGCTCGGGGTTCAATGCGGGAGAAACGGCGGTATCGGGCATGCGATCGATCAGGTGCGAAGCAATGTTTGACTATCAGTCATGCGCCTTGTCAAACAAGGCGGCGATGACAACCACTTCCACGAGGCATGCCGGGTTGGCAAGCTTCGCTTCCACGGTCGCGCGCGGGGGCGTATTGCCTTCGGGCACCCACATGTCCCACGCCGCGTTCATGGCGGCGAAATTCGCCAGGTCCGAAATGTAGATCTGCACCGACAGCAGTTGCGTCTTGTCGCTTCCGACTTCAGCGAGCAAGCGGTCGATGTGGCCAAGCACTTCGCGAGTCTGACCCGTGATGTCCTGATCGGTGTCTTCGGCAATCTGGCCCGCGAGATAAACGGTGCCGTTGTGGATCGCGGCTTCGGAAAGACGCGCGCCGACATGAAGACGGATAACTGCCATGAATGCCTCTGAAAAGTGATTTGTCAAAAAAACCGTGCGAAGCCCAATATTATGCCTCGTGTGTTTCCGTATCGAGGAAGAAGCGGTAGGCGAGGTCTATCTGTTCCGGCGCGAGAAATGCCGGGGCGTGACCTACACCCTTGACCTCAGCGCTTGTCACGGCCTGGCCTGTGGCGACCATCTTTTCGACCGTTTCCCGCGATAACAGATCCGAATTCTCGCCGCGTACGACCAGAACTGGATGCTTGATCGCCGCAAGCGAATGCCAAAGAATCGCCTCCCCAAGCGCGGCCGCATTTGCATCTGCAGCGGCAAAGGGCACGGCGATCTTCGGATCGTATCTGTAAGCCCAGCGCCCATCGCGCTCGTGCATCAGCGGCGTATTGATCGCGCGCCATTCCTCGGCGCTCAACGGGCCGAAGGACGCCGCGAGTTGCGCCGCATTGTCGATTCCATCCTGAAGCGTGGCGAAGGTTTCGTCGCGGCCCAGATAGCTGCCAATGCGCTCTAGCGCCACCGGCTCGATGTGCGGCCCCACGTCGTTGAGCAGCAACTTACGGATGGGCGTGTTCGGCAGCCCGGCGAGTCCCAGCCCGATCAATCCGCCCATGGATGTTCCGAACCAGTCCACCGTTTCCACATTCAGGCGTGCGATCAGCGCGACCATGTCCGAAACGTATTGCGGCACGCCGTAATGTTTCGGGTCGGCAAGCCAGTCGGAAAGCCCTCGCCCGACCACGTCCGGACACACCACGCGATACTCCCGCGCGAGCACCTTCGCCACCTCGTCAAAATCGCGGCCGGACCGTGTCAGCCCGTGAACGCACACGAGCACGCGCGGGTTTGCGGGATCGCCCCACTCCGTATAAGCCATGCGATGCAAACCGGACGGGCTGATGCATTGCACGTGGCGTTGCCGAGGCTCGGAAACGAAGGAAGGCGCAGCTTCGACGATGGTCGCGGACATGATTTTCCTTGGGCGCAGTAGCGCTGCTGCATGACGGATGGATCAATGAAATCGATTGTAAACGCTTTGCGCGCCGCATTTCTTCGTCAGACACAAGGTTGGCCAACCGGTCTATGCGCGGCGTCGTCAGTCAATGAACAGTTACGAAAAAAGGGCTGCACCAACGCGAAGTTGGAACAGCCCTTTCCGGCCGGCAGACCGCGCCAGCGCTCAACGCTTACTTGACTGCGCTCACATCCAGCGGCGCGCCGGTTTTCTGTTGAATCTCTTCCACACTGACGCCAGGAGCCAGTTCGATCAGCTTGAGGCCCGCGTCCGTCACGTCGATCACGCCTAGATCCGTAATGATCCGGTCGACCACGCCCTTGCCCGTCAACGGCAAAGTGCACTCTTCCAGAATCTTGTGCTGGTCGCCCTTCGCGACGTGTTCCATCAGCACGATCACGCGTTTCACGCCCGCTACCAGGTCCATGGCGCCGCCCATGCCCTTGATCATCTTGCCAGGGATCATCCAGTTGGCGAGGTCGCCGTCCTTGCTGATCTGCATGGCGCCGAGGATGGCGAGGTTCACGTGGCCGCCGCGGATCATGGCAAACGAATCCGCCGATGAAAATATCGACGATCCCGGCAATGTGGTCACCGTTTGCTTGCCGGCGTTGATCAGATCGGCATCGACTTCTTCTTCAGTCGGTGACGGCCCGATACCGAGCAAGCCGTTCTCCGATTGCAGCCACACTTCCATGCCGGCCGGCACGTGGTTCGCGACCAGCGTGGGCAGCCCGATCCCGAGGTTCACATAAAACCCGTCCTGCAATTCCTTGCCCGCCCGCGCGGCCATCTGGTTCCGGTCCCATGCCATGATCAGTCTCCTTTTGCGCGCACGACGCGTTGTTCGATGCGTTTTTCCGGGTGCGCATTCAGCACGATGCGCTGCACGAAAATCCCCGGCGTGTGAATGGCGTCCGGATCGAGCTCACCGACTTCCACGATTTCCTCCACTTCGACCACCGTGATCTTGCCGGCCATGGCGCACATCGGGTTGAAGTTGCGGGCCGTGCGTCGATAAATCAGGTTGCCGGATTTGTCGGCTTTCCATGCTTTCACGAGCGCTACATCGGCCGTGAGCGAGGGTTCGAGCACGTAGAAGTTGTCGCCAAATTTGCGCGTCTCCTTGCCTTCGGCGATCACCGTGCCATAACCCGTGTTCGTGAAAAACGCCGGAATGCCCGAGCCGCCCGCGCGCAGCTTTTCCGCCAGCGTGCCTTGCGGCGTGAATTCGAGCTCGAGTTCGCCGGCCAGATATTGCCGCTCGAACTCCTTGTTTTCGCCCACATACGACGAAATCATCTTCTTGACCTGGCGGGTTTCGAGCAGAAGGCCAAGGCCGAAGCCATCGACGCCCGCGTTATTGCTGATACACGTGATTCCCTGGACGCCCGTGTCGCGCAATGCCGCGATCAGCGCTTCGGGAATGCCGCACAGGCCGAATCCGCCGACGGCAAACGTCTGGCCGTCCTTCACGATGTCTTCGAGCGCCTCTTTCGCGCCGGGATAGACCTTCTTCATTTGTCCCTTCCTGATCTGGATGAAATCTGATTATTCGAGTCGTTGCGCCGTTCGTTTCTCTGGCGATAACGACTTTCTGACGTTGCAAAAGAGTACGACGATGCATCGATCCGGCACAATACGCAAAAATACATAAGTAATTGCCGTAGTGCGCGGCGATGCAAACATCAAACGCCCGTCGTCCGAGCCAAAATGCCTCAACTGGATTATCAAACTGCGTTTCATCTTGCGCCAGTCGGGCTGGTGTTGTCACGGGAACGGATCATCGAAGACTGCAACGCGCAGCTTTGTGCAATCTTCGGCGTAAAGCCCGAGGCGCTGATCGGACGCTCGTTCCAGGTGCTGTATCCGTCGCCGGTGGAATTCGAGCGGATCGGCGCGCGCATTTCCGCCTTGATGCAGCGTCAGGGCAGCTACGCCGACGACCGCATCATGAAACGCGCGAACGGGGAATTGTTCTGGTGCCACGTGACCGGACGGTCGCTGGATTTGAGCGCGCCGCATGCCGCGGGCGTCTGGACGTTCGAGGACCTGAGCGCGACGCGGCGAGTCGCCATCGAACTCACACCGCGTGAGCGCGAGATTGCCGCGCAACTCGTGACGGGCAAGACCAGCAAGCAGATCGGCCGCGCGCTCGACATCAGCTCGCGAACCGTCGACATCTACCGCGCGAAACTCATGCGCAAATACGACACGGGCAACGCCACCGAATTGCTGCAGCGGCTGCTGGGCGATTGATTACTTGTGCGGCGCCGCCGTTTCAATGGCATGACGCAGCAGATCCGGAATCGGCACCGATTTCGCAGCTGCGTAGTCGACCCACACGCATTTGGCGGTGCCGCGTGCGTAAAGCGTGGCGGGATCGTCCGCTCGATACAGCTCGAAGCGCGTATCGAAGCTGCTGCGTCCGGGCGCGCCGACAAACATGCTGCCAATGACGTCGCCCGGGTAATGGAGTTGCCTGAGGAATTCCATCGATGCATTCACGACCACCGGCCCCTGCCCTTTGGCGTTGGCGCCGGCAATGTCCAGCTCCCGGAACCACGTGATCCGCACTTCTTCCATGAAGCGGAAATACACCGTATTGTTGACGTGGCCGAATGCGTCCATGTCGCCCCACCGGATAGGCATGGACAAGTCGATGACGCGATGAAACCCGCCTTGCGCCGCGCCCGACGCTTGTTCGACAACCTGGCTCATAAGCCGAATCCATCGTCGGCGGCGATCACCGAGCCGTTGATGAACTGCGACTCGTCGGCGGCGAGCAGGAGCAACAGTCCATCCAGGTCTTCAGGCGTGCCCACGCGGCGGCGCGGCAAGATGGACAGCAGTTTCTGCCCCGCTTCGCTCTTCCAGTGGTGATGATTCAGTTCGGTATCGATATAACCGGGACAGATGGCGTTCACGTTGATCCCATGACGGCCCCATTCCTGCGCCATGGCTTTTGTCATATGTACGACGGCCGCCTTGCTCATGGAATACACGCCGATCTGCGGCAGCGTCTTGAGTCCGGCCATGGACGCGATGTTGATGATCCGGTAGCCGGGCTTTACGGTCCCGTTGCCGCGCATGATCATTCGCTTCGCCACTTCCTGCGCGACGAAAAACGCGCCGCGCGTGTTGGTATCGAAGACGAAATCGAAATCCGATGGCGTCACGTCCGTCAGCTTTTGCTGGGTCGATACACCCGAGTTGTTCACCAGAATATCGATAGTGCCCGCTTCCGTCTCCGCGTGGGCGACGGCGGACTTGATGCTCTGGTAGTCGGTGACATCGAGCGATACGACATGCGCCGCGCCGCCCGATGCCTCGATTTCAGCCCGCAATTCCTTGAGGCGCTCAGTGCGGCGGCTTGCCAGCACGACCCGTGCGCCGGCCTGCGACAGCACTTGCGCAAAGCGTTTGCCCAGTCCGCTGGAAGCGCCGGTAATAAGCGCGCATTTGCCTTCCAGGTTGATCGAACGGCCCATTGTTTTTCCTTGGTTGAAAGCGATTGAGTTGTTCGGGATCGGTCCGTCTTGCGCTCGTGTGATGCTGTTGCTTTGTACGAAATCTGCGCGGAACTGGACCAGGTCCAGCGAGCCAATATGCTATCGTGAAATAATACGGTCGTGCTAATCGCCGGAACGTTAGTTGCACCATACCTGTCGTTCCCTGACAATACGCGATCCCCAAAAAAGCATTCTAACGTTAGACAGGAGCATTGGATGACCCCGGCGAGTCTCATCGAGCAGTACGGTCCCCGTGAGTCCATGGAGTACGACGTCGTGATCGTGGGCGGCGGCCCTGCGGGACTTTCTGCGGCCATCCGGCTGAAACAGCTTGCGCAGGAAAAAGGCGTCGAACTCGGCGTATGCGTGCTGGAGAAAGGCTCCGAGATTGGTGCGCACATCCTCTCCGGCGCCGTCATGGACCCACGCGCGCTCAGCGAATTGCTGCCGGACTGGAAGACACAAGGCGCGCCGCTCGACGTGGAAGTGACCGAAGACCGCTTTCTGTTCCTGTCGCAGGACAGCGCGAAGCAAGTCCCGAACTGGTTGCTCCCGGACAACTTCAAGAACCACGGCAACTACGTAATTTCGCTGGCTAACGTTACCCGCTGGCTCGGCCAGCAGGCGGAAGCGCTGGGCGTCGAGATATTCCCGGGCTTTCCTGCAGCCGAAGTGCTCTACACGGAAGACGGCGCCGTGCGCGGCGTGGCGACCGGCAACCTGGGCGTGGGCAAGAACGGCGAGCCGACCGGCAATTTCCAGCTCGGCATGGAATTGCACGCCAAATACACGCTCTTTTGCGAAGGCGCGCGCGGCAATCTCGGCCGGCAGTTGATGGACAAATTCAAGCTCGGCCGCGACGCCGATCCGCAGGTCTATGGCCTCGGCATCAAGGAACTCTGGACAATCGACCCGGCCAAGCACAAGCCGGGTCTGGTGATTCATACCGCCGGCTGGCCGCTCGAAACCGATACCTACGGCGGCTCGTTCCTCTATCACATGGACAATAACCAGGTAATGGTCGGATTTGTCGTGGGCCTCGGGTACTCGAATCCGTATCTGTCGCCGTTCGAGGAGTTCCAGCGCTACAAGACGCATCCTGCAATCCGTACGTTCCTGGAAGGCGGCAAACGCGTGTCGTATGGCGCGCGCGCGATCGTGGCCGGCGGCCTCATGTCGCTGCCGAAGCTGGTGTTCAAGGGCGGCGCCCTGGTCGGCGACGATGCCGGGTTCCTGAATGCATCGCGGATCAAGGGCAGTCACGCGGCAATCAAATCCGGCAAGATGGCGGCGGAAGCGGCGTTCGACGCAGTGCAAGCCGGCCGCGAGGCCGATGAACTGACCGCATACCCGGAATCGTTCAATAACTCGTGGCTCAAGACCGAGCTGTATCGCGCCCGCAATTTCAAGCAGTGGATGAGCAAAGGCCTGTACATGGGCACGTTCATGGTCGGCCTCGAACAGAAGCTGCTGGGCGGCAACGTGCCCTGGACGCTGCACCATCAGCACGCCGATAACGAAACGCTCAAGCCGGCATCGCAATGCAAGCCGATTGTTTATCCGAAGCCGGATGGCAAGCTGACGTTCGACCGGCTCACGTCGGTGTTCATATCGAACACGAATCACGACGAGAACCAGCCGCCGCATTTGACGCTGAAGGATGCGTCGGTTCCGGTCGATGTGAATCTGCGCACGTACGCCGGACCGGAAAGCCGTTATTGCCCGGCGCAGGTGTACGAGTTCGTGAAAAACGACGACGGCACCGAGCGCCTGCAAATCAACGCGCAAAACTGCGTCCACTGCAAGACGTGCGATATCAAGGACCCGACGCAGAACATCGTGTGGGTTCCGCCTGAAGGCGGCGGCGGTCCGAACTATCCGAACATGTGATCGTTCGGCTGGATTGTCGGTTAGAAGGCCTGAACGCTTGAAAAAAACGCCGGTTCTTTGTGAGAACCGGCGATTTTTTATTCGGGGATGTGCGCCGCGATGTGAGGCGTAGTCGTCTCGACATCGCCATTCTGCGCGCGATGTCGCAGCGCGTGATCGATCAGGACCAGCGCGAGCAGTGCTTCGGCGATAGGGGTCGCGCGAATCCCGACGCACGGATCGTGGCGGCCGAAAGTTTCGACGGTGGCCGCGTGACCGGCTTTGTCGATGGATTCACGCGGCGTGCGGATGCTCGACGTCGGCTTGATTGCGATAGACACCGTAATGTCCTGCCCGCTCGAAATCCCGCCGAGCACGCCGCCTGCGTTGTTCGCGGCGAAACCTTCCGGCGTCATCTCGTCGCCGTGAACGCTGCCGCGTTGCGCGACGCTCGCAAAGCCCGCGCCGATTTCGACACCCTTCACGGCATTGATGCCCATCATCGCCTTGGCGATGTCAGCATCGAGACGGTCATAGAGCGGCTCGCCCAAACCCGCCGGCACGCCCGTTGCAATCACGCCGATGCGCGCGCCGATCGAGTCGCCGTCGTGGCGCAGCGCGTCAATGTATTCCTCGAGACGCGGCACGATCTCGGCATTCGGCGCAAAAAACGGATTTTCACGCACGTGTTCCCATGCCACGAATGGAATCGGGATCTCGCCGAGCGCGCTCATGAAGCCGTGGGTTTCGATGCCATACCGTTCCCGCAGCCACTTCTTCGCGACCGCACCGGCCGCCACTGTCGGCGCCGTCAAGCGCGCCGAAGAGCGGCCGCCGCCACGATAATCGCGGATTCCATATTTCTGCCAGTACGTGTAATCGGCGTGTCCGGGACGAAACGTCTCCGCGATATTGCCGTAATCCTTGCTGCGCTGATCGGTGTTGCGAATCAGCAAGGCGATCGGCGTGCCGGTCGTCCTGCCTTCGAAAACACCCGAAAGGATCTCGACCTGATCGGCTTCCTGCCGCTGCGTCACGTGGCGCGACGTGCCGGGTTTGCGTCGATCGAGCTCGATCTGGATATCGGCTTCGGTCAGCGCCATTCCCGGCGGGCAGCCGTCGATCACGCAACCGATCGCAGGACCATGCGACTCGCCGAAGTTCGTGACGGTGAAAAGCGTGCCGAGTGTGTTGCCGGACATGAGCGTCGTCCTGAAAATATCGAGAGAGCCGATATTATGCCAGCCGGGAGCCCTTCCAGCCTCGTTCCGCCCCTGTTTGCGCCTACTTGCGGGCGCCCCGGAGCGTCGCAACGAGTTGTTGCAAGTGTTCCGGGGTGGCATCGGCGGGATCGATCGGCTCGCCAACCGCCAGCGTCAGCCGGCTCATCACGCCGCGCTGGATCGGACGCGGCCAGCTCGTGTCCCCATAACGGGAAAAGACGCTGCCCCACAAACCACGCAGCGCCAGCGGTATGACCGGCGCCGACCGGCGTCTCAGAATCTCGCTGATGCCGTGGCGGAACGGGTTCAGCTCGCCCGTTCGCGTCAGCTTGCCTTCGGGGAAGATGCAGACGAGGTCGCCTTCGGCAAGCGCGCGGCCGCAGGCATCGTAGGCCTTTTCGAGCAGCGCCGCGTCTTCGTGGGCCGGCGCGATCGGAATTGCCTTTACATGGCGAAACAGCCAGCCGATCAGCGGCGAGCGAAAAATCCGATGATCCATCACGAAGCGAATCGGCCGGGGACTTTCCGACATGATCACGATGGCATCGACGAAACTCACATGGTTGCAGACCAGCACAGCCGCGCCGTGCTCGGGAATCCGCTCGGCGTTGACAAGCCTGATCCGGTAGAACGTGTGCACGAGAATCCACGCGAGAAACCGCAGCAGGAATTCGGGCACGAGCGAATAGATGTAGGCGGCCACCACGATATTGAGCAACGCCGTGGTGAGGAACAGTCCCGGAATGCCCACGCCCGCTGACGTCAATCCCATGGCCATCAGCGCCGACACGATCATGAAAAACGAGTTGAGGATATTGTTCGCGGCGATGATCCGCGCGCGATGCGTCGGCTGGCTGCGCGCCTGGATCAGCGCGTACAGCGGGACGCTGTAAAAACCGCCGAACATGGCGAGCAGGAACAGGTCCGCCAGAATGCGCCAGTGGACGCCGATCTGGAGGAATTCGGCAATGCCCATCAAGTGACCGGCCGGAACGATCTTATGGCTCGCAAAAAACAGGTCGATGGCAAATACGCTGATACCAATCGATCCCAGCGGAACAAGCCCGATCTCGACGCGCCGCTTCGAGAGCTTTTCACACAGAAGCGAACCTGTGCCGATGCCTATCGAAAACGTCCCCAGCAACAGAGTGACCACGTCGGGATTCGCCGACAGCACATCTTTGGCGAAGTTGAAAAACGACGTGAGGAAAGTCGCGCCGACAAACCATAGCCACGAGATACCGAGCAGGCTCAGGAACACAGTCCGGTCGCGGCGTGCAAGCGCGAGATTGCGCCACGTTTCGGTGAAGGGATTCCAGTTGATCTTCAAATCGGGCTGAAGCGCCGCCGTGCTGGGCACGAAACTCGACGCCACGCGGCCAATCAACGCGACTGCGACGCAGCACACGGCGAGCAGAATCGCACCATGCTCCATCCACCCGGCCGACGCGCCGCCGATGATCGTGCCGATCAAAATTGCCACGAACGTCCCCATCTCGACAAGTCCGTTGCCGCCCACGAGTTCGGACGGCTGCAAATGCTGTGGCAGGTACGCATATTTCACCGGGCCGAAAACGGTCGAATGAACGCCCATCAGGAAGGTGCACAGGTAGAGCAGCGGCGCGCTGTGGAGCACGAATCCCGCGCCGCCAACCAGCATCACGGCGATTTCGAAGGTCTTCACAAAACGCGTGAGCGTGGCTTTGTCGTATTTATCGGCGATCTGGCCCGATGTCGCCGAAAACAGCACGAACGGCAAGATGAAGATGGCCGATATCAAAAAGGCAGCGGTTTTTGGATCGACGCCCGAAAAACGGGCGGCCTGAAACGTCACGAGCGACGTGAAGCCGACCTTGAAGACGTTGTCGTTGAGCGCCCCGAGAAACTGCGTCCAGAAAAATGGTGCAAAACGGCGCTCGCTCAAGAGGCGAAACTGGCCGTCGCCGTGTGCGGGCTTTGCAGGGTTCTCGCGGGCGGAAGCAGGCAATTCGCTCATGGATTATTGGAGTTGGTAGCTGAGAGACCTTGGCGCCGGACCACGCAATGCGGCGCCGGCTTCGAGACGAAAAAAATGCGCGCCGGACGGGGCGCGCATTGTTGCGAGCGTTTGACACGCGCTAAAGGGCTAATCGCGTTGTGCGTTCGCCGGGTTCAGCGCGCTTCTTCTTGCTGCTCGGGCCAGTCGCGAATATAGGCCTTGAGCATCTTGTTCTCGAAACCTTGTTCTTCCACCACGGCTTTCGCGACGTCGTAGAAAGAAATCACACCCATGAGGATGCCCTTTTCCATGACCGGCAAGTAGCGCACGTGGTGCTCGAGCATCATGCGGCGTACTTCGTTCACGTCGGTTTCCGGCGTACAGGTGATGGGATGGTCGTCCATGACCTTGCGGATGGTGAACGTGCCTACGCTGCCGCCGTTCTTGCTCAGGATCTGGATGATCTCGCGGAACGTGAGCATGCCAGCAAGATCACCGTATTCGATCACCACCAGTGAACCGATGTCGTGTGACGCCATTGCGTCAATGGCTTCGCTCAACGGCGTATCGGGCGTTACCGTGAAGAGCGCGTTGCCCTTGACGTTCAAAATGTCGCTGACTCGCATGATTGTCTCCTCGCGAAAAGCCTGAATATCTATCGATCCTAGCGGAAAGGCACTTAAAAAGAAAGCGCGCAAGAACCCCGTGTTTTGTCTGTAAAAGCCAAGCGGGGCGGGCTTTTGCACCGGGTCGGCGCGTGCAGCGCCAAGGCTGCCCTTGCGCTGCATGGCCGCGCGCCGGCTCAAACGCCGACGCTGGCGTCTACCCCAAGTTTGTCTGACCACACCCGATGTTACGATAAAT
>NZ_CAXTGZ010000083.1:0-16158 GCF_964243625.1 uncultured Caballeronia sp. | reverse complement strand
ACGAGCCAGGTGTCGTTCATGGCGCAGCTCGAGAATATCGATGTGCGTCCGTCGCAGGCCGCCGCCAAGGTGATTTTGAACGCGCGCACGGGTTCCATCGTGATGAACCAGATGGTGACGTTGCAGAACTGCGCCGTCGCGCACGGCAATCTGTCCGTGGTGATCAACACGCAAACGGCCGTCAGCCAGCCGGGCGCATTCTCGAACGGCCAGACGGTGGCCGCGCGGCAATCGAATATCCAGTTGAAGCAGGACACGGGCGCGCTCAAGACTGTCGCGGCGAGCGCGACGCTCGCCGACGTGGTCAAGGCGCTCAACGCGCTGGGCGCGACGCCGGCGGATCTGATCTCGATCCTCCAGTCGATGAAAGCAGCAGGCGCCTTGCGCGCCGACCTGGAAATCATATAAGGGCAAGCGCACATGAACGCGAACGGGACGGCAAACAGCACGCTGGCATCACTGGGTGGCTCGGACACGAGCAGCGGCCTGAATTCTTTATCGAACCGGTTTGCGCTCGATGTGCAAGGTTTCGACGCCATGCGCGCCCAGGCCAACGCCTCGCCGCAGGTGGGTTTGAAGGCGGCGGCCAAGCAATTCGACACGGTCTTCACGCAGATGATGCTGAAGAGCATGCGCGAGGCGACGCCGTCCGACAGCCCGTTCGATTCCCACGACACCGCCACCTTCACGTCCATGCTCGACCAGCAAATGGCGCAGAACATGGGCTCGAAGGGCATCGGCGTGGCCGACATGATGCTCAAGCAACTGATGCGCAACGCGGGCGCGGGAACGCCCTCGAGCCTTGACCCGACCGGCGCGGGCGCTAGTGGCGACAGCAGCGCGAACGCCGGCAACATCGCCGCGATGAACGCCATGGCGAAGGCTTATGCGAACACGGCGGCATCGGGTGCATCGAAGGATGCGCTGCAAGGCAAGGGCTACAGCGCCAACAGCGCGCTCGAACCGGCCGCACGCGGTGTGGGAACGGACAAGGTGGCAGGGTTCGTCGACCGGCTGGCCGCACCCGCGCAGGCCGCGAGCGCCGCGACGGGCATTCCGGCACGTTTCATCATTGGACAGGCGGCGCTGGAGTCGGGCTGGGGCAAGCGCGAAATCAAGAATGCCGATGGCAGCACCAGCCACAACGTGTTCGGCATCAAGGCGACGAGCGACTGGACCGGCAAGACCACGAACGCCGTGACGACCGAATACGTGAACGGCAAGCCGCAGAAAGTGGTGGAGAAGTTCCGCGCGTACGACTCCTACGAGGACGCGCTCACCGACTACGCCAGCGTGCTCAAGAGCAACCCGCGTTACGCGCCGGTGGTCGAAGCATCGCGCGATGCCGCCGGCTTCGCGCACGGCATGCAGAAAGCCGGGTACGCGACCGATCCGCAATACGCGAAGAAACTGATTTCGATAATGAAACACATTGCGTGAAGAAGCGTGCACTGGCGCGCGTTTTGCTGCAATTTGTCGGGTAGACGAAACGTATTACGAGTAATGTGTCATAAGCGACGGGGCCAATGTCGCAATAGAAGACGAAGCCGGCCGGTGAGCCATTCCCGCATTTTGCAGCGCACGGGATGGGCCGCCGGCCGAGCCGCATAGAAAATGGGGCTGAGAGCGGGTTTGTTTCTTTTCATGCGCTTTGGACGTTTTCGGTTGCGAAATCGAGGTTAATCAGGGGTAAAACGGGATTTTTAGGTATTTTTTGCTGTCAGCCCTAAATAAACCTGCCCTATTGCCGCTAAATGGAACACCGAAGTGCCGGATCTACACGGTCTGGTTGGACGCGCACCGGCCTTGATACTCGAGGCGGCGCGAGCAAACGAACACGGCAAGCCCATGAACATGAATGAGTCGAACGGTTCCGACATCGCTGACGACGAGTCCGACCATCCCGATTTTGGCAGGCGTAATCCGCTGGAAATCGGTGTTTCCCTGCGCAACCTCGTCAATCGGGGCGATTTCCTCACTGTCGATCACGGCAAGGGGCAGATCGTGACCCGCCTGCTCGACGTGAATCCCGCTGCCCGGACGTTCGTCTTCGACTGGGGCGCGGTTGCCGATGAAAACGCCGCCGTCCTCTCGACCGAGAACCTGATGTTCAGCGCGAGCCCGGATGGCGTCCGCGTCGAATTCGCGACGGGTACGCCGCGTGAAATCGTTTTCGAGGGACGTCCGGCGTTCGAAGCCGACTTCCCGCCCGTCCTGTTTTATATGCAGCGACGCGAGTATTTCCGTGTGGAAGCGCCCGTGCTCGACCCGTATATCTGCAGCGGCATTTTGCCGAGCGGCGAGCGTTTTCGCTTTGAAGTCAACGACCTCTCGCTTGGCGGTGTTGCGCTTCGGACCATGGACGAACGCGTTGCGGCGCTGGAAGTCGGCGTGATCCTGAAAGACGTAGAGCTGCATTTCAGCAATCCGGGCAAGGTCGTGCTCGACGTGCAACTGATGTCGAACCGCCAGATCGTGAACGCGAAAGGCGACCGGCGTTATACGCTGGGCTTCAAGTTCATGAGTTTGCCGGGATCGGCGGAGAACACGTTGCAGCGGTTGATCACGCAACTCGAAATGAAGCGGCGGTCACTCGCGCGCTGAGTTTCAGCGGTGATGATTGTCAAAGGAGCCCGCGGTTTTATCGCGGGCTTTTTTTATCGGCGCGCCGGGTGTTCCGGCCACGTCACCCCATTGCGTCCGTTCGTTCCCGTAACGTGCGCGTTCCGGCCGGGTTCATTCGATGAATTAGGCCCCGATTGCCCCGCTGCTTCACGGATTGCCTCGAGCACGCCGGGTGAATAATCCGGACAAGGCGCAGTGGGCACGCGGCAGTGGCGGGAATTAACAGAAACCCCGAGAAACGCCGCGCGTCCGCTCAACTTTTTTCCATTTCGGCCGATATACATCAGTGTCGCCATTCGGCGGGCCGGCCGTCATGCCTCTACCAGGATTCCTTGCATGTCCAGCAACCTATTCGATATTGGCGTGAGTGGTCTCAACGCAGCCCAGTGGGGACTGACGACGACCGGCCAGAACATCAGCAACGCTTCCACGCCGGGCTATACGCTCGAGCGCCCCGTGTACCAGGAGTCATCCGGGCAGTACACGGCGTCGGGCTATGCCGGACAAGGCGTGACGACAGCCACAGTCTCGCGCTCATACAGCGATTTCCTCACGAAGCAGCTCAACAGCTCGCAGTCGAGCAGCAGCTCGCTGAACACGTACTACTCGATGCTCTCGCAACTGAACAACCTCGTCGGCGATCCGACGACGGGTATCGGCGCGGGCATCACCAGCTATTTCACCGGCTTGCAGTCGGTCGCGAACAGCCCGGGAACGACGGCCACGCGGCAAACGCTGATGAGCAGCGCGCAATCGCTCTCCGACCAGATGAACGCCGCGGCCACGACCTACAACCAGCTTCGCGACGGCGTCAACCAGTCGCTGCAGAGCGCGGTATCGCAGGTCAACACCTACGCCAAGCAGATCGCCGATCTCAACGTGCAGATCGCCAGCGCGAGTTCGGCCGGGCAGCCGCCAAACCAGTTGCTCGACCAGCGCGATCTCGCGGTATCGAACCTGAGCCAGCTGGTCAGCGTCCAGGTCACCACGAACAACAGCGGCTACAACGTATCGTTTGGAAATGGCCAGCCGCTGGTCGCCGGCAGCAGTTCGTACGCGTTGACGACGGCAACGTCGCCCTCGGACCCGAGCGAACTGTCGATTGCATACGCCTCTTCCGACGGTTCCACGCAGACGTCCAAACAGACTCAGTATTTGCCGGATTCGATGTTCAGCGGCGGCGGCACGATCGGCGGCTTGCTCGACTTTCGCAGTCAGTCGCTCGATCCGGCGCAGGCCAATCTCGGCGCGATTGCGACCAGCTTCGCGACGCAGTTGAACAACCAGAACGAACTGGGCGTCGATCTGAACGGCAACGCCGGCGGCGCGTTGTTCTCGACCGGCAGCCCGACCGTCTATGCAAACGCGCGCAACAGCGGCAACGCGACGCTCGACGTGTCCATTGCCGATGGCACGCAACCACCGACCAGCGACTACTCGCTCGGCTTCGATGGCTCGAAGTACACGCTCACCGACCGCTCGTCGGGCGCAGTTGTCGGTCAGTTGACCGCTTCGTCCACGGGCGCGGTGAGCGGCACCATCGCCGGGATGAACATATCGATTGCGAGCGGATCGATGACGAAAGGTGATTCGTTCACGATCCAGCCCACGCGCGGTTCCCTCGCTAACTTCTCGCTCAGCAACTCGAACCCGTCGGCGATTGCCGCAGCTTCGCCGGCGGTGTCATCGGCGGCGACAGGCAATACGGGCACGGGCAAGATCTCGGCGGCGAGCGTGACGGCCGGGTACTCGATTCCCAGCAGCATCACGCTGACGTACGACGCCACGGCCAAGACCATGACGTCGAACGTGGAGATCACGCTGCCGGACAACACGAAAGTTCCGGCCGGCACCGCGTTCGCCTACGACCCCACGAAAGGCCTCACCGTATCCAACGGTGCAGGAGTAAGCGCGACCCTCAACGGTACGCCGTCCACGGGCGACAGCTTCACGATCGCGGCAAACACAGGCGGCACGAGCGACGGCAGCAATGCCCTCGCGATGGCCAACATCGGCACCGCCAAGTCGATGAACGGCGGCACCGACACCCTGACCAGTTCCTACGCGAACTTCGTCAACCAGATCGGCAACCAGACGAACGCGCTGAAGTCATCGAGCACGTCGGCGACCGCGGTGCTGAACCAGGCGACATCGGCGCAGCAATCGGTGTCCGGCGTGAACCTGAACGAGGAAGCCGCCAATCTGATCCAGTACCAGCAGCTTTATCAGGCCAACAGCAAGGTCATCCAGACGGCTTCCTCGTTGTTCCAGACACTGCTCGGCATCTTCAACTGAGGTTTTCACGATGCGTATTTCCAGCTCGCAGTACTTCACGATGAACGTCCAGACGATGAGCGACCAGCAGGCATCGCTCGCGGCGCAGTACGCGCAGATTTCGTCGGGAAAGAGAATCCAGACCGCATCGGACGATCCGCTCGGCGCCGCGCAGGCCGTGCAGTTGAGCAGCCAGTCCGCCACGCTCTCGCAGTACAGCACCAACCAGTCTGCCGCGCTGACTTCGTTGCAGCAGGAAGATTCGACGCTGACGAGTATCGGCAACGTGATGCAGAGCGTGCAGACGCTCGTGAATCGTGCGGGCAACGCATCATTCAACGACACCGACCGCGCGTCGATGGCGACCCAGTTGCAGGGTTACCGCGACAACCTGATGACGCTCAGCAATTCCACCGACGCCAACGGCAACTACATCTTCTCGGGCTTCAAGGGCACGACTCAGCCGTTCACCGACAACGCGTCGGGCACGGGTGCGACCTACGCCGGCGACAACGGCCAGCGCCAGGTGCAGATTTCCGATAACCGCTCGATCAACGTCGCCGATAACGGCGCGACCGTGTTCCAGAGCGTGTCGCCAAACGAGAGCTTGCCGGTTTCATCGTCGGCGGCGGGCAATACGGGTTCCGGCACCATCGGAGCGGTCAATGTGAGCGACCGGGGCAACCCTGGCAATGCATCGACCTATACGATTTCGTTCGCGACCAGCGGCACGGGTTCCACGGCCACCACGACCTACACGGTCAAGGACCAGAACGGCGCCACGATCACGCCCGCGACACCATATGTGGCGCAGCAGGACATTGCTTTGGGCGGCGGGCAGAAAGTGGCCATCGACGGCGCGCCGGCCAACGGCGATTCGTTCACGGTCGCGCCCGCAAACACCGGCAAAGCCTCCGACACCGATATCTTCTCGACGCTCGATTCGCTGATCAGCGCCTTGAAGCAGCCGACCTCGGGCAACCCGGCTGCGCAGGCGACGTTGCAAAACGCACTGACCACGGGCGGCACGAAGGTCAACAACATGTACAACAACGTGCTGACGACGCAGGCATCCGTTGGCGGCCGCGAGCAGGAAGTGACCGCAACGCAGACGGCGATGCAGACGACATCGACGCAAACCGCCAGCTCGCTTCAGGACCTGACCAGCATCAATCTCGTCAGCTCGATCAGCCAGTACGAGTTGACGCAGAACGCGTTGCAGGGCGCGCAGCAGGCGTTTGCCAGCATTCAAAAGATGTCGCTGTTCCAATACATCAGCAGTTGATGGGGAGTAGAAATTCGGGGAATGATGTGGGTAGTTAGGAAGTGTTTCGGGCCACCTTTTTTGGGTGGCCCTTTTTGTTTGCGGGTGGTGTGCGGTGATTGTGGTGGTTATTCACCGCACATTGTGCGGAGATTAGGGCCGCTATTCGCCGCAAAATTTGCGGTGAATACGGCGCGGACCTTGACCGCTCTGCTCAAAGCGCCGCCGCGACCCGTCCCATCTGATCGATCCCGTTCTCGAAGATCCGCTGGAAAAACGGGATCAGGTTGGGGATCATCAACTGGATCAGCAGGAATCCCACCAGCATGGTGACGGGAAATCCGACCTGGAAAATCCCGATCTGCGGCGCCGCGCGATTCAGGATCCCGAGCGCCAGGTTCGCGATCAACAACGCCGCCACGACAGGCAACGACAGCAACAACCCCGTCGAGAAAATACTCACGCCGTAGGTGGCGAGCGTCTGCCAGCCGCGCGCGTGGGTCATCGAACCCAGCACGTTTGCGCTCACCGGCACGTTCTGGAACGTCTGCACGAGGGCGCTGATCATTTGCAGATGACCATCGAAGACGAGAAAAGCGAGGAACGCGATCGTATTCAGATACCGCGAAATCACGACCGCGTTTCCCCCTTGCCGCGGATCGTAGAGCGTCGCAAAACCTAGACCCATCTGCTGGCCGATGAACTCGCCGGCTGCATCGATGGACGCGAACGCAATCTGCATCGTCATGCCGAGTGCCGCGCCCACCAAGAACTGGTTGATAAGGATCAGCACGCCATCGGCGGAAAATACGGTGACCTGCGGCACGGCGCCGATAGTCGGCGCCACGATCAACGCGATGAACGCCGCCACCCCGACTTTGACGCGCACCGGAACCGCCAGATGGCTCAGCAGCGGCGCGGTCGCGATCAACGCAAGAATGCGCGTGAACGGCCAGAGGAAGGACGTCAGCCAGACATTGAGCTGGGCGTACGTGACCGAAAACATTTAGCCGGTGATTGCCGGAGTGATGGTGAACACGTGGCGCATGTAGTCGAGCAGCGTTTCCATCATCCAGGGTCCGGCAATCACGAGCGTGACGGCGACCGCGAGCAGTTTCGGAATGAACGAGAGCGTGCTTTCGTTGATCTGCGTGGCGGCCTGGAACAAGCTCACCACCAGGCCTACGACCAGCGCGACCAGCAACAGCGGAGCCGCGAGCAACAGCGCCACGTACATGGCCTGGTGCGCGATCGACATGACGGATTCGGGGGTCATCGTGTGTATCTCTGTGCTTTGAAGGCTTACGAAACGAAGCTCTGCGCGAGCGAACCAATGAGCAACTGCCATCCATCGACGAGCACGAACAGCATCAGCTTGAACGGCAGCGAAATGGTCGATGGCGACACCATCATCATCCCCATGGACATCAGCACGCTCGCCACGACCATGTCGATAATCAGGAACGGAATGAAAATGGTGAACCCGATCTGGAAGCCGGTCTTCAATTCACTCGTTACGAACGACGGCACCAGCAGCGAGAGCGGCACGTCTTCGGGACCGTTCATGGGCGGGGCTTTGGAGATCTTGGCGAAGAGCGCGAGATCGGCTTCGCGCGTCTGGCGCAGCATGAATTGTTTGAACGGCGCGACGCCGCGCGTGACCGCCTGATCCATGGTGATCGTGCCGTCGGAGAACGGTTTGTACGCGTCGGTGTAGGCGCGGTCGAGTACCGGCGACATCACGAACAACGATAAAAACAGCGCCAGTCCGACCAGGACCTGATTCGGCGGCGTGCTGGTCGTGCCGAGCGCCTGACGCAGCAGCGACAACACGATGATGATGCGCGTGAAGCTCGTCATCATCAGCACCATTGCCGGCAGGAACGACAGCATGGTGAGCAGCAGCATCGTCTGGACGCTGAGCGAATACGTCGTGCCGCCGTTCGGGCCGGGGCTGGTGTTGAACGCCGGCAAGCCGGCTGTGCTTTGTGCGAAAGCTGCGTAGGGAAGGGCGGCGATCACGACCGGCAGCGCCAGCTTCGCGCATCGAACTACAAACCGAAACTGCATTACTTGCTCCCGCCCGCGAATTTTTGCAGACGTTTGGTCGCTTCACCGGCGAGGGCATCGCGAAAACGTTGACCGAAACTGCCTTGAAGTCCGTCCGACCCGGGCGCCGTGGGCGCTTCCACGCCGCTGAGTTCCGCCGATCCCGCCGGCATGGTGTGCAGCAGCCGCACGTTGCCGGGGGCCGCGCCCAGCACGAGCCATGTATCGCCGATTTCCACCACCGATACCCGCTCCTTGTTCCCGAGCGACGCGCCGCCGATCACCTTCACCAGGCCCGTGCGTTTTGTCCCTGCCACCCCGAACTTGCGTGCGAGCCACGCGCAGCCGAACACGAACGCGATCACGATCGCCAGCCCGAGCAGCGTCTGCAACACGGCGCCGACACCAAGCGACGGCACGGCTGTTCCCGCGCCCACACCCGATGCAATCTGGGCCGCGTGATTGACGGCGTTCATATCGGCGGCGTGCGCGGTGAGTGCCATGAAAAGCGTCGAGAAAGCGACGGCCGGGCGTTTCATCGATTCAACTTCCTGATGCGTTCCGACGGCGTGATGATGTCGGTCAGACGGATACCGAACTTGTCGTTCACGACCACCACTTCGCCCTGGGCGATCAGGCATCCGTTGACGAGAACGTCCATCGGTTCGCCGGCGAGACCGTCGAGTTCCACGACCGATCCTTGTGCGAGTTGCAGCAAGTTGCGAATCGCGATCTTCGTGCGCCCGAGTTCCACCGTCATCTGCACGGGGATATCGAGAATCATGTCGATGTCATTGCGCGTCGTCGGCGCCGCGACTTTCGACAAAGGCTGGAACACCCCGGCCGACGATGCCGCCGCCGGCGTCTCATTGCCGTTCTGCTCGGCCAGGGCGCTCGCCCAGTCGTCCATGCCGAAGTCCTCGCCCTTGAGCGGATCGGACGGCAGCGTGCCCGGTTCGGTTACGTCACTCATATCCACCTTCCTTCATCGTATCGGTTGCGCTGATCATCTTCTGGACGCGCAACGCGTATTGACCATTGAAAACACCGTAGCCGCATTCCATCACCGGCACGCCGTCCACTTTTGCCGTGACCTCTTCGGGCACGTTGATCGGCAGGACATCGCCGGCCCGCATGTTCAGGATCTGCTCGAAGGTCGTGCCGATCTGCGCGAGATCGACCGTGAGTTCCACCTCGGCGGACTGCACTTGCTGCGACAGGACGCGTATCCAGCGGCGGTCGACTTCGAGCGCTTCGCCTTGTATGGGCGACGACAGTACGTCGCGGATCGGTTCGATCATCGAATACGGCATGCAGATGTGCAGCGTGCCGCCGGTCGATCCGAACTCGATGGAGAACTGCGTCACGATCACGATCTCGTTGGGCGTCGCCACGTTTGCGAACTGCGTGTGCATTTCCGAGCGCACGAATTCGAAGTTGAGCGAGCGCACGCTTTTCCAGGATGCTGCGTACTGTTCGAACACGAGGTTCAGCAGCTTGCTGATGATGCGATGCTCGGTCTGCGTGAATTCGCGGCCTTCCACGCGGGTGTGGAAACGGCCGTCGCCGCCGAAGAGGTTATCGACGACGAAGAACACCAGGTTCGGGTCGAACACGAACAGCGACGTGCCGCGCAACGGCTTCACGTGGACCAGGTTCAGGTTCGTCGGGATCGGCAGGTTGCGGGTGAATTCGCTGTACTTCTGCACCTTCACAGGGCCGACGGAAATTTCCGCCGAGCGCCGCATGAAGTTGAAGATGCCTACGCGCAAGAGACGCGCGAAGCGGTCGTTGATGATTTCCAGGCCCGGCATCCGGCCCCGGACGATACGTTCCTGCGTCGCGAGGTTGTAGGGGCGCACGCCTTGATAGCGTGTTTCGTCGGCAACAGCATCGACTTCCCCGGTGACGCCCTTGAGCAGGGCATCGACCTCCTCCTGCGACATGAACTCTTCGTGGCCCATGAGTGTTCCTTGGTTCCTGTCTTGCGCTTGTCTGGTTCGGCTTCGTTTTTGCGCGTATGAGCAACGCGTTACTGGACGACGATTTCTGTGAACAGCACTTCCTGCACGTGCGCCGGTGCTTCCGGCGTACCGCCGAACGTGTTGACGGTAGTCAGGAGTTCCTTGGCGAGCGCGCGTTTTCCGTCGATGCCGGCCAGGTCGTCGGGATGTTTCGCCGAGAGCAGCATCAGGATGTGGCTGCGCACTTCCGGCATGCGTTCGGCCAGCGCGGCTTGCGCTTTTTCATCGGGCAGCTTCAGCGTGAGGCCGATGCGCAGGTAATGCATGCCGTCATCGGATTGCAGGTTGACGGTCATGGAGTCGAGCGGGTAGAACACCGGCGGCACCGCGGGTGCGGGCTTCGCGGGTTCGTGCGATGCGGTTTTGTGCAGCCAGAAATACGCGCCTGCGCCGCCGGCGCCGAGCAGGACGATTGCGCCCACCGCGATCAGGATGATGCGCTTGAGCTTGCCGGTTTTAGCCGGCGTGACGGGTTGTTGTGCTGCTGCTGTAGTTGCCATGTTTGCGGACCTCTTTCTGTAGCCTGAATTGTTGGCGAAAGTAAGGTTGCGCGATGGGTCGAACAGAAGGGGTTATTAGGGCTAACTCGGGAGTTTGCGCAAAGGGGAGGGTTTTACGTTTGCTATACGCGCGGGATAACGGACGTGAAAAAGCCGCGCGGCGGTGATGCTCGCGCGGCTGGTTTGTCGGGTCTGACGCGGCCGTAGGGCTTTAGGCGAACGTATCGACCAGTCCAACCTGACGGCGTAGCGGCAGGCTGACCGTGCTCGATGCGTCACTTACGGCTCCAATCCCGCCGCCGCTACTGCCCGAACCACTCCACGACGACCGCCCGCCGCCATCCTGCTGGCCCGAGCTCGCTTGCTTGCCCGCAAAGCCGTCGCTGACGCTCGTGCTGCCCAAACCAATGCCGCTCGCCTGCATCGCTTCACGCAAGGTTGGCAATGCGGCTTCAACGGCTGCGCGAACCTGCGCGTGGTCCGATACGAACAACGCATGTGCATGATTCCCGGCGACCTGCAGCACCACCTGCAGCGGCCCGAGATCCTTCGGATTCAGTGTCAACTCGGCGCTTTGCTGATGTGCATTCGATAAAAACACCACCTTCTGGCTGAACGCATCGTCCCAGCCGCTCGATCCGACATGCGGTGCGATGGCGGCGCTATCGGCTGCGGTCGCGGCGCCTTGCAAGGTCGCGCCGCTGGTCGCCGCCGATGCCGCTTGCTGCACGCTCGCGTTCGCGGTGGCGTCGGCGTTTGCCGCGGTTGCCTTGTATGCGGCGCTGCCGTCGTCGGATTGCGTCAGTGCAGCGAGTGCGTTTGCATCGGCTTGTTGCGTGGCTGCCGCGCCGCCTTGTTGCGTCAACGCCGCGCTGCCCTGGGTCTTGCTATCAGCCGAAAGACCAGCCAGCGGCGTGTCGCGACCGCCTTTCGTGCCCGTCGTCGTGCCCGTGGGCGTGCCGTTGTTCATGTTGCCCGCGTGCGCCGCGCCCATTGCTGCTGCGGCGGCCGCGTTGGGCGGCGTGGCCGGCGTCTGCACATTTGCGGCCGCCGTCAGCGACGCCTGCAGCGCATCGGCGGCGGCTTTGGCGTCGGCGGCTTTGGCGGGTGAGGGGGTATCGGCCGTCGTGTCGGTGGCATCCGTCGATGTCGCGTCCGTGCTTGCCGTCGCAGCGTCGGCTGGATCGGCAGGCGTTTTCCCGGCACCGGTAGCACGTGCTTTCAGAATCGCAGCCTTTTCCGCTGCCGCCGCCGCGATTGCCTCGGGCGTTCCCGGCGCGGCCTTGGCCGCGTTAGCTGTTTTGTCGGCTGACGCAGTCTTGTCGGTCTTCGATAAATCCGTCTGATCCGTCGCCGTGCTTTGATCCGCACCGTCCGTTTTTTTAGCCTGATCGGTTGAATCCGTGTTGTCCGGCTTCGACGCATCGTGCACGCTGCCGCGCGCAGCCGCCGCCTTTGCAGCGGCTTTATCGGCTTGAGCGCGTTCCTGCACTTTGGCTTGTGCCGCTTCGCGCTCATTGGCCTTGGCGGTGATGCTGTGCAAGGTCGAGCCAAACGATGCCGCCGCTTCATCGCGAGCGGACGCCGCTGCTGTGCTGCGCGAAACAGCCGATACGCTCGACATACCCAGCAACGCGCTGGCCGAATTAACTGACGACATGAATAACCTCTTGTATCTTATGCAAGATAAATCCGCGTTAAAACCTACGCCCGTTCAGCACGCATCCGCAGCACCTTGGCGGAATGCTCGTCGGAATCACGCTGCTCGATCCTTGCGTCCTGTTTGGCCTGCACCGCGTCGGCGCGTGCAGCCAGCACCTGATACGAACCCAGCTTCTGCTTTTTCTGCTGCCATTCCGGCTTTGCCGCTTCAAGCCGTGCATTCGCGGCCACGAGCAACGCGCGCTGCTGGTTGATCGCGGAATCGAGCGTATCCACGAATGCCTGGAAGTTACGCAAGGTCTGCGCGGTCGTGCCTTCTTGCGCCGACGCCGTGAACCGCGCGTGATACTCATCGCGATACGTCACGAGCGAATTCAGTTGCGTCTCCACTTCGTTGCGTTCCTGCTGCAGCTTGCCGAGTTTTTTGGTCGCGGCTTCGAGTTCTTCTTCTGCGAGGTTGATCAGGGTGTTGATCGGCAGATGCTTTGACATGGAGGTCTGGTTCCTTCCTGATTATCTTTATCGGGTCTTCACGCGAACAGTTCGTCGAGTTTGGCCAAACTCGGTTCGAACATCGCCTGCTCGCGAAATCCTTGCTGCAAAAATGCTTCAATGCGCGGATACAACGCTATTGCCCGGTCCAGCAGCGCGTCGCGTCCGCTTGAATACGCGCCCACGTTGATCAAGTCCCGATTGCGCTGATAACGCGACAACATCTGCTTGAACAAGCGCACGCGGTCCAGATGTTTATCGTCGATAAGCGCCGTCATTGCGCGGCTGATCGACGCCTCGATATCGATGGCCGGATAATGCCCCGCTTCGGCCAGCGACCGCGACAGCACGATATGCCCGTCGAGAATCGCACGGGCAGAATCGGCGATAGGATCTTGCTGATCGTCCCCTTCCGTCAAGACCGTATAAAAAGCCGTAATCGATCCGCCGCCTTCCGGGCCGTTCCCCGTACGCTCGACGAGCGCCGGCAACTTGGCGAACACGGAGGGCGGATAGCCTTTGGTGGCGGGCGGTTCGCCGATTGCCAGCGCAATCTCGCGCTGGGCCATGGCGTAACGCGTGAGCGAGTCCATCAGCAAAAGTACGTGTTTGCCCTGATCGCGGAAATACTCGGCGAGCGAGGTCGCATATGTTGCGCCCTGCATACGGAGGATGGGCGAAACGTCGGCGGGGGCCGCGACCACGACCGAACGCGCCAGTCCGTCCTCGCCCAGAATCTGTTCGATGAACTCCTTCACTTCCCGGCCGCGTTCGCCAATCAGGCCGATCACGATCACTTCGGCGCTGGTGTAACGCGCCATGGTGCCGAGCAGCACGGATTTACCCACGCCCGAGCCCGCGAACAAACCCATGCGCTGGCCGCGTCCCACGGTGAGCAACGCATTGATTGCGCGCACGCCGACGTCGAGGACCTTGTGGATCGGTTCGCGATTCAACGGGTTGATGGTCGGCGCGGACAGCGGCGCATCGCGCTTGGCGCCGAGGGGGCCGAGGCCATCGAGCGGCCGGCCGGAGGCATCGACCACGCGGCCGAGCATTTCCCAGCCGACAGGCAGGCGCTTGGCGCCGGCCATCGGATCATTGATGGGCGCGCTTTCCAGCGGATAAACACGCGCTCCAGGCAGCAAGCCGGAGACTTCGGTGGTCGGCATGAGGAACAGCTTGTCGCCGGAGAACCCGACGACTTCGGCTTCGGCCATTGGAATGGAACTGCCCGCCGGCAACTCGATCATGCATTCCGATCCCACGCCGAGTTTCAATCCGACGGCTTCCAGCACGAGGCCCGCGGCGCGGGTCAACCGGCCGCACGCGCGCAACGGCTTCGATATCTGGCTGCGCGCCTTGCTGGCTTCGAGCTGGGCGCGCCATCCGTCGAGATGCGGATTGTTCACCATCTCCGCCAACTCGACGATCGTCTGCGCCGCCATGTCTTCCAGCGTCGGCTCGGGCGTGACGTCGGGATCGGCGAGCGGTCCAAACGATGCCCGCGCAAGCTCCTGCTCGAGTTCGCTCAACCCTTCCTGCGTCACTCGGCGCGCAGCGCTTGCGGCGTTGTTATGCGTTTGCGTTACCACGGTTGCGTCCTCCCGAGCGCCGCTGCGACGCGCTCCCAGCGCGTCGCATTGGTTGCATCGATTTCACCGCTTGCCGCGTGCGCCTTGCAGCCGCCGCGTTCAATGTCCGGATCGGTGCGGAACGTCCATCCGGCCGCTTGCAGCTCTTCCAGCAAATACGCTTCGACAATCGGCAGATCCGCCGGATTCACGATCAGGTACGGCGCGCCGGAAAGCGCCGGCTCGGCCGCGATCACCGAGCGTGCGACAGCCAGCACGGCGGTCGGGTCGAGCGTCAAATGTTGCGACACCACTTGTTGCGCAATATCCAGCGCCAGCGCGGTGAGCGCCTCGGCGACCACGGCGTCGGCGGCTTGCAGGGCGGTCTTGAAGGCATCGGCCATCGAAGCAAGCCGCGCCGCTTCCGAACGGGCATCGAGGCGGCCTTCTTCTTCGCCCTTCGCATAACCCTGGTCGTAGCCGGCCTGATAACCCATCGCCTGGCCGGCGACGTGGCCCTGCGCCAGACCTTGCGCGTGGGCTTCGTCGCGGACACGACGCAGATGCTTTTCGAGCGCGGCCTGATCGGCGGCGCTGCGATCCACGGGAACCGGATCGAACGACGCCATTTCCCAGCGCTGATACGCGGACATGCGCGCCTTCTTTTCGGCTTCTGTCGGGTGAGCCTGCTTCGCGGCTTCTGCTGCGTCAGACATATGCGTCCTCGGCCTTGCCGCCTAACTGGATCTGACCGCTTTCGGCGAGATTGCGCACGACCTGCAGGATCTTGCGCTGCTGCGTTTCCACTTCGGACAAACGCACCGGACCGCGCGAATCGAGGTCTTCCGCGAGCAGTTCGGCTGCGCGCTGCGACATGTTCGCGAGGAACTTCTGGCGCAGCGGCGGTTGCGCGCCCTTCAACGAAACAATCAGCGTTTCCGATTCCACTTCCTTCAGCAACATCTGGATGGCGCGGTCTTCGAGGTCCATCAGGTTTTCGAACACGAACATCTGGTCGATGATCTTCTGCGCCAGTTCCGCGTCGAATTCCTTGACGTTTTCGATTACCGATTCCTCGTGCGCCGTCGACATGAAGTTGAGGATTTCCGCCGCCGTGCGAATGCCGCCCATGGGCGCGCGTTTCAGGTTGTCGCTGCCGGAAAGCAAGGTGGTGAGCACATCGTCGAGTTCGCGCAGCGCGGCGGGCTGAATGCCGTCGAGCGTCGCAATGCGCAACAGCACGTCGTTGCGCAGGCGTTCGGTCAGGAGCGCCACGATTTCCGATGCCTGATCGCGGTCCAGATGCACGAGAATCGTCGCAATGATCTGCGGATGCTCGTTCTTGATCAGCTCGGCGACCGCCGCCGAATCCATCCACTTCAAGCCTTCTATACCGCTCGTATCGCTGCCCTGCAAGATCCGGTCGATCAGCGCGCCGGCCTTGTTCTCGCCGAGCGCCTTGGTCAGCACCGTGCGGATGTATTCGCTCGAATCGAGCGAGAGCGCCGTGTGCTGTTCGGCTTCGTGCACGAACTCGGTCATCACGTTGTCGAGCTGCTCGCGCGTGACGTTCTTCAACTGCGCCATGGTCGCGCCGATCTTCTGGACTTCGCGCGGTCCCAGGTACTTGAAGACTTCCGCTGCTTCGGATTCACCAATCGACATCAGCAGGAGCGCGGCTTTATTGAGGCCTT
>NZ_CAXTGZ010000082.1:0-16243 GCF_964243625.1 uncultured Caballeronia sp. | reverse complement strand
GGTTTGCGGTGGAACCGTAATCGGATCGCGCACGACGCCGGATTCGAAACGCTTTACCTTCGCGACTTCGCGGGCCTGTTCGGCTGATGTGAGATTCTTGTGGATGATGCCGACGCCGCCGAGCTGGGCCATCGCGATTGCGAGCCGGCCTTCGGTGACTGTGTCCATGGCGGCGGACAACAGGGGCATATTCAGGGAAATCTTGCGGGTTACCTGAGTTTTCAGGCTGGTGTCGCGCGGGAGAACGTTGGAAAACGCGGGCACGAGGAGCACGTCATCGAACGTGAGTGCTTTCTGGATCAGACGCATGGCAAATCCTATGGGCGCAAAACCGAATTATACCGATAGTTCCCCGGATTTTCACTGCCCGAACAGCGGCTTAGGTCGCGTTTGACCTCTACGATGCAATTTATGGGCCTCGGCGCTCACGCCGCCTTTTCACTTTTTCGCTCGACGCAGGTTCGATCGAAGTTCGGTTTTGCGGGAGGCCCGAGATGACGCGCTGCGCTCAGCGGGCTTCCTTTCGCGTCCAGCGCCGCCCTTCTATGGATCCGCCGCGTCGTGTCTTTTCAACCCGCCGTTGGCGCGCGACCTTGGGATCGACCTTCAGCGGCCGATAAATCTCCACACGATCAAAATCCGCAAGCACGACATCCAACGATTGAATTTTCCCGAAGACACCAACTTTCAGCACCCCGAGATCGATCTCCGGAAAACGGGCCAGCAGCCCGCTCGCATCGATAGCCTCCTGCACCGTCACGCCCTCAGCCAGCGAAAGCGCGCATACCGCCCCCTTGCCGTCCGGCAACGCGTAGCAAACCTCAATGGAAAGGTTCGTCACTTCCCATACCGCTGGTCGGCGCGCTTCACGAACGAATCTACGAACGTGTGCGCAATGTGACTGAAAACAGGCCCGATGATCTTCTCGAGAATGATGTTCGAAAATTCGTAGTGCAGCGCGAACTCGATCTTGCAGGCGTCCGCCCGCAACGGCGTGAAGCGCCAATATCCGGTGAACTTCTTGAAAGGCCCGTCGAGGAACTCCATATCGATACTGGTCGGGCGCGTTTGCACGTTACGCGTCGCGAAATGCTGCTTGATACCCTTGAAATTGATGTGGATCTTCGCTTCCATGCTGTGCTCGTCGTGGCGGCCTACCTCCACGCCGCCACACCAGGGCAAGAAATTCGGGTAATCGGGGACATCGGTGACGAGGTCGAACATCTGCTCAGCAGAATGTCGGATCAATACAGTTTTCTGAACATCTGCCATAAAGGGCGCAACGCGTGGCAAGAGTGGGAAGCTTTGCGGGCTTTACCGGGCCCGCGCTGCTAAAATCAGGATTTTAAACGAGTTGGGCACTTTTCATTCATGAGCATCATCGACAACAGAAAAGCCTTCTTCGATTACTTCATCGAAGATCGCTACGAGGCGGGGCTCGTGCTGGAAGGGTGGGAAGTCAAGGCCCTCCGGGCTGGCCGCGGCCAGATCAAGGAAGGCTACGTCATCATTCGTGACAACGAGCTGTTCCTGATCGGCGCGCATATCAGCCCATTGCCCGAAGCCTCGACCCACATCCATCCGGATCCGGTCCGCACGCGCAAGCTGCTGCTGCATAGCGAAGAAATTTCCAAGCTCATCAGCAAGGTCGAACAAAAAGGCCACACGCTCGTGCCGCTGAACTTTCACTACAAAGGCGGCCGCGTGAAGTGCGAGATCGGCCTTGCCAAGGGCAAGAAGCTCCACGACAAGCGCGAAACCGAGAAGAAGCGCGACTGGGAACGCGAAAAAGCGCAAATCATGCGCGGCGCCAAGCATTGATCGAGGGCGTGCGCATGGCTGTCAGTATGGCAAAACAAAAAGGGCGTCGACTGGTTGAGTCGACGCCCTTTTGCATTCAGCCACAGTAAAAATCAGCTTTTGCGGATCACGCCGCCCGGCGCGGCATCGCCCTTGATGATGGTCAGCGCGGACGCAATCATGGAACTCATCTCCGATAAATTCCCCGGCACGATCAGCGTATTGCCCTGCTTCGCAATGTTTCCGAACGCGGTGACGTATTGCTCGGCGACCTTCAGGTTCACCGCTTCCATGCCGCCCGCCGTCTGGATTGCCGCACCGATTTTCTCGATCGCCTGAGCATTTGCAACGGCCACCGCCAGAATTGCCGAAGCCTCGCCTTCTGCCTGGTTGATCTGCGCCTGGCGCTCGCCTTCGGACTTGTGAATGGCCGCTTCGCGCGCGCCCCAGGCAATGTTGATCTGCTCCTGCTTGCGACCTTCGGACGCAGCGATCACCGCCCGCTTCTCACGTTCCGCCGTGATTTGCGCCTGCATTGCGTGGAGGATCTCCTTGGGCGGGGTCAAATCCTTGATCTCGTAACGCAGCACCTTTACGCCCCAGTTTGCGGCTGCCTGATCGAGCGACGTGACAATACTGTGGTTGATGTAGTCGCGCTCTTCAAAGGTCTTGTCGAGTTCCAGCTTGCCGATGACCGAACGCAGCGTGGTCTGCGACAACTGCGTGATGGCATAGATGAAGTTGCTCGATCCGTACGATGCCTTCATGGCGTCGGTGACCTGAAAATACAGCACGCCATCCACCTGAAGCTGCGTGTTGTCGCGCGTGATACAAACCTGGCTCGGCACTTCGAGCGGAATCTCCTTGAGCACGTGCTTGTAGGCCACCCGATCGATAAACGGCAGCACGATCGTCATGCCCGGCGTCAACGTCGCGTGATAACGCCCCAGCCGCTCGAGCACCCAGGCATGTTGCTGCGGCACGATCTTGATCGTCTGCGCGGCAATCGCAATAACGATGATCAACAAAATTGCCCCGATGATAGTCACGTCCATCTCCACTCCTTAACAATGCATGTCCTGCTGATAAAGGCTTGAACCCCGGTCCAACATCTCAGCGCTTGGCCGCCACAACCAGTGTGTTGCCGGAAAACGCCGTGATCCTGTAGAGCTGCGCACCTTCGGTTTCACCCGGCGCCAGTTCTATATCCCACTCGGCGCCGCGATACATCGCCCGCGCGCGGCCTTCGTGCCATTCGTTGACCTTCAGCGTCTCGCCAATGTCCAGGTTTACGCCCGGATCATGCGATGCGTCCCGGCGCGCAGGACGCCCGAGCTTCGAACGCCGCAACACGGCTCCCGCGATCACCGCGACCAGCGCGGCCACGAGCAATTCGATCTCAAGTCCCGCTCCCACCAGATGCGCGATCCCGCCGGCCACAAATCCAAGCGCGATCATCAACAGATAAAACGTGCCCGACATCAACTCGAGCAAGACGAGCGCGCCGGCGCCGATCCACCAGAAAAATCCGTTAGCAGCCATTGCCTACCTCCTGACCCGCTCCAAACAAAAACACCCCGGATGGTGTCCGGGGTGTTATAGCACGCTTACGGTTTTGAAAGCTTGATAAAAAGCCTTCTTGCCAATGCGCGACCTGCCTGCAGCCGACTTTTGCAGCCTTACTTGTTCAACGCCTTCGCAAGCGTCTTCCACGTGTCGATGATCGTATCCGGATTGAGCGACATCGACGCGATGCCTTCCTTCGCAAGCCATTCAGCAAGGTCCGGATGATCCGAAGGACCCTGACCACAGATACCCACGTACTTGTTCAGCCGCAAACATGTTTCGATAGCGCGCTTCAGCATGAACTGCACAGCGGGATCGCGTTCATCGAAATCGACTGCGAGCAACTCCATGCCCGAATCGCGGTCCAGGCCCAGCGTGAGCTGCGTCAGGTCGTTCGATCCGATCGAGAAGCCGTCGAAGAATTCAAGGAACTCTTCAGCAAGGATCGCGTTCGACGGAATCTCGCACATCATGATCAGGCGCAGGCCGTTCACGCCGCGCTTGAGACCGAACTTCTCGAGCAGTCCGACAACCTTCTCGGCCTGCTTCAAGGTCCGCACGAACGGCACCATGATCTCGACGTTGTCGAGGCCCATCTCTTCGCGCACCTTCTTCAGCGCAATGCATTCCATCTGGAAGGCTTCAGCGAAGTCCTCCGAGATATAACGCGATGCGCCACGGAAGCCGAGCATCGGGTTTTCTTCGTCCGGCTCGTAACGCGAACCGCCGATCAGCTTCTTGTACTCGTTCGACTTGAAGTCGGACAGGCGCACGATCACCGGCTTCGGATAGAACGCCGCGGCAATCGTCGCGATGCCTTCCGTCAGCTTGTCGACATAAAACGCCCGCGGCGATGCATGACCACGCGCGACGCTTTCCACGGCTTTCTTCAAATCGGCATCGATATTCGGATACTCGAGAATCGCCTTCGGATGCACGCCGATGTTGTTGTTGATGATGAACTCGAGCCGCGCCAGGCCCACGCCTGCGTTAGGCAGATGCGAGAAGTCGAAAGCCAGTTGCGGGTTGCCGACGTTCATCATGATCTTGACCGGAATCTCGGGCAACTCGCCGCGCTCGACTTCGGTTATTTCGGTTTCCAGCAGGCCGTCGTAGATCTTGCCTTCGTCGCCTTCCGCGCACGACACCGTCACCAACTGGCCTTCTTTCAGGAGGTCGGTAGCATCGCCGCAACCGACGACTGCCGGCACACCCAGCTCACGCGCGATGATGGCCGCGTGACACGTGCGTCCGCCGCGATTCGTCACGATCGCCGATGCACGCTTCATCACCGGTTCCCAGTTCGGGTCGGTCATGTCCGCGACCAGCACGTCGCCGGGCTGGACGCGATCCATCTCGGACGGATCGTGAATCACGCGCACGGGACCCGCGCCAATCTTCTGGCCGATGGCCCGACCCGTTGCGAGCACGTTCGACTGGCCCTTCAACTTGAAGCGCATTTCAGCCTTGCCCGCGTTCTGGCTCTTCACCGTTTCAGGACGTGCCTGCAGGATGAAGATCTTGCCGTCGCGGCCGTCCTTGCCCCACTCGATGTCCATCGGACGCTCGTAGTGCTTCTCGATGATGACCGCGTACTTCGCGAGTTGGATCACGTCTTCGTCGGTGATCGAGAAGCGGTTGCGCTGCTCGTGCGCCACGTCGACGGTCTTCACGCGACCGGCTTCACCGGCCTTCGTGAATTCCATCTTGATGAGCTTCGAGCCAATCGAGCGACGGATGATCGGGTACTTGCCCTGTTCGAGCGTGGTCTTGAAGACGTAGAACTCGTCCGGATTCACGGCGCCCTGCACGACCGTTTCGCCAAGACCGTAGCTCGACGTGATGAACACGGCGTCCTTGAAACCCGATTCGGTATCGAGCGTGAACATCACGCCGGCTGCGCCCACGTCCGAGCGAACCATGCGCTGCACGCCTGCCGACAACGCCACTTCAGCATGCGTGAAACCCTTGTGCACGCGGTACGAAATGGCACGGTCGTTATAGAGCGACGCGAACACGTGCTTCATGCGATCGAGCACTTCGTCGATGCCGACCACATTCAGATAGCTTTCCTGCTGACCTGCGAACGACGCGTCCGGCAAGTCTTCAGCGGTCGCCGACGAACGCACGGCAAACGACAGTTCTTCCGGGGAGCTCGCCTGAAGTGTGTCGAAGCCTTTGCGGATCAGTTCTTCGAGGCGCGGCTGCATTGGCGCGTCGACGATCCATTGACGAATCTCCTTGCCTGCTTCGGCCAAGGCTTTTACATCGTCTACGTCGAAGAGTTCAAGACGTTTGGCGATGCGCTCAGTCAGGTCGTTGTGATGCAGGAAGTCGCGAAATGCCTGCGCCGTGGTCGCAAAACCAGTCGGCACCTGCACGCCGGCTTCGGCGAGCTGGCTGATCATTTCGCCGAGTGAGGCATTCTTGCCGCCGACAATGTCGACGTCAGTCATTCGCAACTGCTCGAATGGAACTACATACGCCTGGTCCTTTGCAACGTTAGCTTCGTTAGTCATACAAGCCCCTAAGGTGGATGGAATTCACGATCATGCAAGTGGGCTCGATGCGGCGGCGTTGATTGGCAACGCGTACCGCAACCTGCATAACCTGTTTGATAAGCAACCGCATAAGACTTCCTGAGCCACGATGACGGCTCGGCCGAACTCGCCGCCACCAATCAAATTTGCTTTGAAAACCGAACAAGTTCGCCCAGAACGCGTGATTTATACGTAACTTCGCGCAATTCACGGGCAGAACGTTCGCAATTGCTTATCGAACAGGTTGCCGCTATTCTACCGTGATGGCTCTCGAAATGTTCTATTGCGGGGCATAAATCCGCTGCGCAATGAGACCCTTCACACGTGTTACGTGTGGCGACGCACATCGGCGATAATCGCCTCATTCTTTCACGTCATTCAACGCTCACCACGCCGATGCCGCCAACCGTATTTATAGTTTCAGATGGCACCGGGATCACTGCCGAAACCTTCGCGCACTCGATCCTCTCCCAGTTCGATCAAAAGTTCCGGCTCGTGCGCGTGCCGTTCGTCGACTCCACGGACAAGGCGCATGCGACCATCGCGAAGATCAACGAGGCTGTTTCCCTCGATGGCCGCCGTCCGATCGTATTCACCACGCTGGTCGACAGCGAGTCCAACGAGATCGTGCAGCGTTCGAACGCGCTGGTGCTGAACATGTTCCAGACGTTCATCGAGCCGTTGGAAATCGAACTCGACATCAAGTCCACGCATGCAATGGGCCGCGTTCACCAGAACGCCGACACGGACGAGTACAAGAACCGGATCGAGGCGATCAACTTTTCGCTCGCGCATGACGATGGCCAGTCGAACCGCAACCTGGAAGATGCCGATGTCATCCTGGTCGGCGTATCGCGCAGCGGCAAGACGCCGACCTCCTTGTACCTGGCAATGCAGTACGGCGTGAAAGCGGCCAACTATCCGCTGATCCCGGAAGACTTCGAGCGCGGCCGCTTGCCAACGCCTTTGCTGCCGTATCGGGAAAAGATGTTTGGTTTGTCGATCGATCCGCAGCGGCTGGCCGAGATCCGCAACGAGCGCCGTCCGGGAAGCAAGTACGCCGCGCTTGAAAATTGCCGCTACGAAATCAACGAAGCCGAAGCGATGATGAAACGCGAAGGAGTCAAATGGTTGTCATCGACGCATAAGTCGATCGAGGAAATCGCCACCACGATCTTGCAGGAGATCCGTTTGGAGCGGCCTTCGTATTATTAGCAGGCGGCGACCTTCGGCAAAAAGCCGTTTCAACTTGCGTTGAAACGGCTTTTTTATACGCGTCGCTGCCGGCACTGTTCGAAGATGCACACCGCCGCAGCCGCCGCCACATTCAGCGACTCCATGCCACCGGGCTGTGGGATCGTCACGCGCAACGCCGCATGATCGCGCCAGAACGTCGAAACGCCCGCGCCTTCATTGCCCATCACCCAGGCCAGCGGGCCGGACAAATCGATGTCGTAGAGTGCCTTCGCGCCGTGCGAATCGGTGATGGTAACGAGCACTTCAGGTTCGAGTCGCGACCGCAGATCTGCTGCCTCGACATCCTCATAGACGTTCAGCAGGAAATGCGCGCCCATGCCAGCACGCAAGACCTTCGACGACCATGCGTACACCGTTCCCGGCGCACAGAACACGTGCTGGATCCCCGCTGCCGCCGCGCTCCGCAAGATGGAACCGACATTGCCGGCATCCTGAACCCCATCGAGCACGATGCAGCTTTGATCCACACGCACAGGCAAAACCGGCGCAGTCCGGTCAACCAGCAACACCATGCCCACGCCGTGCACAACACCCGACAATTGACCGAACAAGGCATCGGGCAACGTATGGACCCGTGCGGGATCGACGCGGGCGACAATCTCGCGCGCTTCATCGTGCTGCAACGCGCCTTCGGTCACCACGCAAGTCTCGGGCTGTCCGGCCGCTTGCAGATAGGCATCGGCGAGATGCAGGCCTTCCAGCAGCGCATGGCCGCTGCGGCGCTGCTGCGCCGTCGACCCGGCGAGCGCCTTCAACCGCTTGTAAAGCGGGTTGTCCCGCGAGGTTATGGATTTCACTTGGATTTAAAACGGAGGTGCGTCGATACCCTGCTCGGCACTGGCCGCAGCAGCGGCGGCTGCCGCGAGCAACTCCGGCGCGACGGGCGGCAGCACCACGCCAAATCGCGCATGCGCTTCGCGCACCGGCGCAAAAGAACGCCGATGATGCTCGCAAGGCCCATGGTCGAGCAGCGCCTTCAGATGCTGCGGCGTGCCGTACCCGGCGTGAGCATTGAAGCCGTATACGGGATGTGTATCGTGCAATTGGAGCAGCATGCGGTCACGCGTGACCTTGGCAAGAATCGATGCCGCCGATATCTGCGCAATCAGCGCGTCGCCGCCGATGACGGCAACGGAACGCATCGACAAAGTCGGGCACCGGTTGCCATCGATCTTTGCGACCGTCGGCGTGACCGACAGCCCTTCGACCGCGCGTTTCATGGCGAGCATGGCGGCGTGCAGAATGTTGATGGTGTCGATTTCCTCGACACTCGCCGATGCCACGCAATACGCCAGCGCGCGATCGATGATCTTCTCGTACAACTCCTCGCGCTTCTTGGCACTCAGCACTTTCGAGTCATCGAGGCCGCGAATCTTCGGTTTCGACGGATCGAAGATCACCGCCGCCGCAACCACCGGGCCGGCGAGCGGACCACGGCCGGCTTCGTCGACACCGCAAATGAGGTCGGACGGGGAATCGAAGTCGAACTCTGGCTGATTCGCGCGCCTGACCACGCCCTTTACGACGATCTTAGCCATTACCGCGGCCTCCTCGTTTCCAGCACCTGCGCCACAGCCTCCGACGCCCGTTGCGCCGTATTCTGACGCAATACATGATGCATTTCGGTGAAGATTTCTGTGAGTGTCGCTCGGTTTGCGTTGTCGTTCAACTGCTTGAGCGTTGCATCGGCGAGCGCTTCGGGCGTGGCGAAATGCTGCAGGATCTCCGGCACGACAAAACGCCCCGCCAGAATATTCGGCAAGCCGACATACGGCAGATAACCCTGGCGCTGCATGATCTGGCCAGTCAGCCAGGGCACCTTGTACGAAATCACCATTGGCTTTTTCAGCAATGCCGCTTCGAGCGTCACCGTGCCGCTCTTGACCAGGATGGCGTCGGCGGCGGTCATCGCGACCTGGGCCTTGCCTTCCGTGATGGTCAACGCCAGATCCGGATGCGCCGCCACGAGCGGTTGCAGCAGTTCGCGCAACGCGGCGGTCGCCGCCGGCATCACGAATCGCACGCCGGGTTCGCGTTGCTGCATCAGCGCCATCGCTTCGAAAAACGTCGGGCCGATCAGCGTAATCTCCGAGCGCCGGCTACCTGGCAACACGGCGATGATCGGACCACCCGCGGTCAGACCCAGTTCGCGGCGGGCGGCATCGACGTCGGGGACGAGCGGGATTTCATCGGCAAGCGGATGGCCCACATAAGTGGACGCTATGCCCGCCTTTTCCATCAGCGCCGGTTCAAACGGAAACACGCACAGCATGTGATCGACGGCTTTGACGATCTTCTTGATCCGCCCGCCGCGCCACGCCCAGATCGACGGACACACGAGATGCACGGTCGGAATGCCGGCATCGCGCAACGCGTGTTCGAGACCAAAATTGAAATCAGGCGCATCCACGCCGATAAACACCGACGGCGGCTCGGCAAGCAACTGGCGCTTGAGCTCGTTGCGAATGCCGAGGATCTCGGGAATGTGCTTGAGCGCTTCCACATAGCCGCGGACGGTCAGCTTCTCCAAGGGCCAGTGGGCATCGAAACCGGCGGCCGTCATGCGCGGACCCCCAATGCCGCTGAACCGCGTACCCGCAGGCAAGCGCGCGTTCAGGCCGTCGAGCAGCGACGCGGCCAGCAAGTCACCGGACGGCTCGCCGGCGACCATCGCAACACGCAAGGGTGCGGGCGTGAGCGTCATCGGGCGCTCGGTCAACGGATGATGCCGCGCTGCGACGCGTCGATAAAGTCAGCGAAAGCGGTGACCGGCGCATCGCCGTCGCCGCCTGCGGAAGCGAGTTCGCGCAACTGCATCTTCGCTTCTTCGAGCGTCGCGCCGCTCTTGTAGACCAGCCGATACGCCGAGCGCAGCGCCGAAATGGCTTCAGCCGAAAAACCGCGCCGACGCAGTCCTTCAACGTTGATGCCATGCGGTTCGGCCTTGTTTCCGGCCGCGATCACGAACGGGGGAATGTCCTGCACGAGCGCCGAAGCGCCGCCCAGCATGGAATGCGCGCCAATCCGCACGAACTGATGCACGCCCGACATGCCGCCGACGATCGCGTAATCGCCGATGATAACGTGGCCCGCAAGCTGCGCGTTGCTCGACATGATGATGTTGCTGCCCAACTGGCAGTCGTGACCGACGTGCACGTAGGCCATGACCCAGTTGTCGTCACCGATGGTGGTCACGCCCGTGTCCTGCACCGTGCCCGTGTGAATGGTCGTAAATTCGCGAATGGTATTACGATCGCCAATCACGAGCCGCGTGGGCTCGTCCTTGTACTTCATGTCCTGCGGCCGGCCGCCGACCGACGCGTAATGGCCGATGCGGTTATCGCTGCCGAGCACCGTATGGCCTTCAATCACGCTATGCGAGCCAATGGTCGTACGCGCACCGATCTGCACGTGCGAGCCTACGATCGCGTACGGGCCGACTTCGACGGATTCGTCGAGCTGCGCGCCCGGTTCGATGATCGCGGTAGGGTGAATCTTGCTCATGCGCCCTCGCTATGTGTTCTGCTGCCTGTTCGCCGCGCCGATGGCGCCTTTTGCACTGATTGCGCGGCCGGCATCATTTTGGCTCGGTAGCCGTGTTCTTGATCGTGCACATCAGCTCGGCTTCGGCTGCAACCGCGCCGTCGACTTCAGCAACCGCGCTGAACTTCCAGATGCCGCGCATGTAGCGCTCGAAATTCACGTTCAGGATCAACTGATCGCCCGGTTCGACCACGCGCTTGAAGCGCGCCTTGTCGATACCGACGAAGTAATAGAGCGTCGTTTCCGGATCATGCGGCGCTGTTTCACCATCTTCGACAAAAGTCAGCAGCGCCGCAGCCTGTGCGAGCGCTTCGAGAATCAGCACGCCGGGCATTACCGGTCGCGTCGGGAAATGGCCCTGGAAATAGGGCTCGTTGATCGACACGTTCTTGAGCGCTTTGATGCTCTTGTGCGGCGTGAGTTCGAGCACGCGATCCACGAGCAGGATCGGATACCGATGCGGCAGCAGCGTGAGGATCTTGTGAATGTCTAAATTGATTTTGTCGGTGCTCATAGTCGTTCTGCTCGCGCGCTTCACAGCGCGGGTGTTGACTGCGAAGGCGCTCGTGGATTTCGTCTCGGGCGACTTCGCGTGGGATGGCGGTTTTTACCGTCTTGGTGTGTGTCCGAAGTGCTTTCCAGTTCGCCGCCACGGCTCGCCGTACAGCTTGTGGTATGGCTCGCTTTAGGGCTTGTCTTGAAGCTTCTCAGCCGCCGTTTCCAGCGTCTTGATACGCTCGCGCAGCTTGTCCAGATTCCGGACAATGGCAGCGCTCTTGTTCCAGTCCGCATGATTCACAGCGGGAAATGCGCTCGTGTACATGCCGGGTTTCAGCAGGGATTTCGACACGCCCGACTGCGCCGTGACGATCACGTAGTCCGCCAGCGTGACGTGGCCGGCGATGCCCACCGCGCCGCCGATCATGCAATGCCGCCCAATGTTCGTGCTGCCCGCAATGCCGGCGCAGCCCGCAATCACCGTATAAGCGCCGATCCGGCAGTTATGTCCGATCTGCACCAGATTATCGATCTTCACGCATTCTTCGATGATCGTATCGGCCATTGCGCCACGATCGATAGTGGTGTTTGCGCCGATCTCCACATCATTGGCGATAACCACCGCGCCGACTTGCGGAATCTTCACCCAGCTCCCAGTGCGCGCTTCGCCGTCGCCAACGAAGTCAGGCGCAAAACCGAAGCCGTCCGCTCCGATCACCGCGCCCGCATGCACGATCACGCGCGCGCCGAGCTTGCAGCCATGATAGACGGTCACGTGAGGATACAAATGCACGTCGTCCGCGAGCCTGACGCCCTGTCCGATCGAAACGCCCGCGTCCAGCTTCACGCGCTCGCCAATCACCGCGCCCGCTTCCACGCTCACATGCGGCCCGATCACAGCACTCGCCGCGACTTTCGCCGCTGGATGAACAAACGCCGTGGAATGCACGCCCGGTTCGACCGGAGGCGTCGCGAGGTCGATGAAGACCTGCGCCACCCGGGCGAAATAAGCGTAGGGATTCGGTGTGACGATAAAGTTGCGCCCTTCCGGCGACGCCACTTTTTCAAGGTCGGCCGGCGAGATCAGCACCGCTCCCGCGCGTGTACTCTCAACCTGCGACAAATACTTTTGGTTCGCAAGAAACGCGAGTTGCTCGGGCCCTGCTTTATCGAGCGGCGCGAGGCCGTTCACGCGATGCCCGGCATCGCCCGCTATGTCTCCGCCGAAGCGCTGTGTCAACTCACTTAACGTGATTGCGCTGTTTGATGCCATCCGCTATACCGCTCCAAATCAGTGCAAATTCGGTGACTTAATTGACTATTTTGACTGTCAGTTCGATGTGCCGGCGCCCGGGTTGGTCGACAGGCTCGACTGATTCGCCGCCAACGCCTTCAGCACTTGATCCGTGATATCGATACGCGGACTGACATACACCGCTTCCTGCACGATCAGGTCGTAATGCTGCTGCTCGGCAATCTGCTTGATGACCTTGTTGGCCCGGTCAAGCACACCCGCGAGTTCCTCGTTGCGGCGCTGGTTCAGGTCTTCCCGAAACTCGCGCTGCTTGCGCTGGAAATCCTGGTCCAGTTGCGACAGGTCACGCTGTTTGGCAGCACGATCCGCCGGGGCCATGGCCGCGCCGTTCTTGTCCATGGCGTCCGACATGGTCTTCAGACGCGCAGCCATGTCCTGCAAGGCCTTGTCGCGCTTCGAAAACTCTTGTTCGAGCTTCGACTGCGCCGCCTTGGCCGCCGCCGACTCGCGCAGGATGCGATCGGAATTGACGGCTGCAATCCGGGCCTCTTGCGCGTCTGCGGTAGCCACGCCCGTCAGTCCGAACGCCACCGACATCAGGAGTGCCAGTGCCACATGTTTCGAAAGCTTACCGGTTCGCAAAGTCTTCCTCACGTTACTTATTTACGTCGCTTGATTTACGTTTGCTGCGAAATCCATTTCGTCTCGACCCGGTTTCCGCCGCAGCGCAACCCGGGTCGCGAAAACTGTTCCTACGGTATTAGAAGGCCGTACCAATCTGGAACTGGAACTTCTGATACTGGTCGCCTTCATGTTTCTGCAGCGGGAAACCCAGGCTCAGCTTGAGCGGACCAATTGGCGAGATCCACGCCAGACCCACACCATAACCGTATCGCAGGCCATTTGCGCCGGTGGTCGTACCGCCCTGACCCGGATCGCCCCAGACGTTACCACCGTCAAGGAACGTGAACACACGCAGCGTGCGGTCGTAACCCGTGCCCGGCAACGGGAACGTCAACTCGATGTTACCCACCGCCATGCGTGAACCGCCGATCGGATCGCCCGTGGTCGTGTCGCGCGGACCGAGCGAGCTTGGTTCATAACCCCGGACCGAACCGATACCACCCGCATAGTAGTTCTTGAAAATCGGGTACGTCTGGCCCTTCAGGCCCTTACCGTATCCGCCTTGCAGGTTCAGGCCCAGCACGAAGCCGCGAGCGAACGAATAGTAATACTGCGCCTGCGCGTCCACCTTGACATAGGTGGTGTTACCCGCGGGCGTGCCGTACTCGGCGTTCGTCTGCGTGTAGTACCCGCGGCTCGGGACAAGCGCGCTGTCCCGATTGTCGCGCGACCAGCCCACCGTCACCGGCACGTTGTTCACGACGCGGCCGAATTCGTTGACGTAGTCCTTGTAGCTTTGCGGCGTCGATGCATCCACATCCAGCGTGTTCTGCTCGAGGCCCGCACCGAAATAAACCGTGTCCTGCTCGGAGAACGGAATGCCGAACTTCAGGTCGCCACCAATCGTCACGATCTTGAAGCTCGAATCGGTCGAGTAATACAGCGGCTGATACGTGCGGTAGTACAAGTCGGTAATACGCTTGATACCGTCGATGGTGAAGTACGGATCGACCTGCGTCACCGTCAGCGTTCGATACGTCTTGGCCGTATTGACGTTGACCGAAAGGCTGGTACCCGAACCGAACACGTTGTCCTGCGACACGCCGGCCGACAGCACGACCTTGTCCGTCGATGAGAAACCGGCGCCGAGCGTAATGGCGCCAGTCGGCTTTTCAGCGACCTTCACGTCCACGTCCACCTGGTCGTTCGTGCCTTCGACAGGCGTGGTCGTTACGTCGACGTCGGTAAAGTAACCGAGACGGTTCACGCGGTCCTTCGAGAGCGCGAGGCGGCTCGAATCGAACCACGAGCTTTCGAGCTGACGCATTTCGCGGCGCACGACTTCGTCACGCGTGCGCGTATTGCCGACGATGTTCACGCGGCGCACATACACGCGGCGGCTCGGATCCACGTTGAGCGTCAGGTCGACGGTGTGATTGGCCTGATTGATCTGCGGCTGGGCATTGACCTGGGCGAACGCATAACCGTATTCGCCCAGCTTGTCGACGATCGCCTTGGTGGTCGCCTGCAGCTTCTCAGCCGAGAAACGATCGCCCGGTTTGATCTTGACGAGCTTGTTCAACTCGGCCTGACGGTCGAGCAGGTTGCCCGAAAGCTGGATGGCGCTGATCTTGTACGGCTCGCCTTCGTGCAGCGAAACCGTGAGATACATGTCCTTCTTGTCCGGCGAGATGGACACCTGCGTCGAGTCGATGTTGAACTCGAGATAACCGCGATTCAGGTAGTACGAACGTACGTTTTCAAGGTCGCCCGTAAGCTTTTCCTTCGCGTACAAGTCGTTCTTCGTGTACCACGAGAACCAGTTCGGCGTGGACAGCTGCATCTCGTCGCGCAGCGTGCTCGTGCTGATCGCCTTGTTGCCGATGAAGTTGATCTGGCGGATCTTCGCGCTCGGACCTTCAGCCACCGAAAACAAGATCTGCACACGGTTGCGGTCGACCGGCGTGACCGTGGTCGTGACTTCCGCTGCATAGAAACCGCGCGTCAGATACTGGCGCTTGAGTTCCTGTTCAGCTTTGTCGACGAGCGCCTTGTCGTACGAGCGGCCTTGCGACAAGCCGACCGAGCGCAGTGCCTTGATCAGGTTGTCTTTTTCGAACTCGTGGATGCCGGAGAAATCGATCTGCGAGATAGCCGGACGTTCCTGCACCTGCACGACCACCACGTTGCCCTGTGTTGCAACCTGGACGTCGTTGAAGAAGCCCGTTGCGTAAAGCGCCCGAATCGCTTCGGAGGCTTTGTCGTCGGTGAACGTGTCGCCCTGCTTGATGGGTAAGTAGGCGAAAACCGAGCCGGGTTCGATGCGCTGAAGGCCGTCAATCCGGATGTCCTGCACGACAAACGGCGTTGTCGCGTGCGCCGCCATGCCGGTAGCGGCCAATGCTGCGGCCACAGCCGACTTAGGAACAAAGCGATGAGGTTTGAACAACGTGCTTCCCCAGTGTGTATAGCTGCATCTAGCCGGACCGCGTTCGTTCAAGCGCCGCCGGACAAGATGAAAAGGATCAATGTGAATCGGAAACCGGATCAAAAGCGAATCAACCGAGCGAGGTCGTTAAAGAGTGCAATCGCCGACAAGGCAACGATGCAGACAAGACCCGCTCGCTGCAAAACCATCTGCCAGCGATCAGACACGGCTTTGCCAGTTGCGGCTTCAACCAAATAATATAACAGATGCCCACCGTCAAGAACCGGAATCGGTAACAAGTTCAACACTCCGAGGCTAATACTCACGAGTGCCAGGAAGGACAGAAACGCTGACAAGCCAAGGCGCGCGCTTTTGCCTGCATAGTCCGCGATTGTCACGGGACCCGAAAGATTCTTGAGCGAGGCTTCGCCCGTGATCATCCGGCCGAACATGCGCAGCGAATAGATGCTGATGTCCCAGGTGCGTTTCACGCCGAGCTGCAGGCTTTCGATGGGACCGTAGCGCACATCGACCGAAGGAATGCGCGTGGCAAGCGACGCGCCGATGCGGCCGACGTTGCGGTTCGTGCTTGCATCGGCCTTGAGTTCCGGCACGATCTGCACGGCGCGCTGCGCGCCGTTGCGCTCGACCGTCAACGAAACCGGCGTCCCCGGACGATGCTGGACATAGTCGATGAAGCCCATCGCGTTGTCGATCTTCTTGCCATCGATT